>USIY01000118.1 GCA_900554845.1 uncultured Bacteroidales bacterium
GGCTGGGGAGGTCCGAACTCTCCGCAATGGTATGCGGACCGCGAGCGTCTGCAGAAAGACATCCTATCGGCGATGAAAGAGTACGGTATGGAGCCTGTGCTTCCCGGCTATTCGGGCATGGTTCCGCACGATGCCGCCGAGCGACTTGGCGTAGAGGCCATGGGCACCGGCGAATGGAACGGTTTCGTTCGCCCGGCGTTCCTTAAGACCACCGACCCGATGTTCGACAAAATAGCCGACATATATTATCAGGAACTGGAGAAAGTCTGCGGTAAAGCGAAATATTACAGCATGGATCCCTTCCATGAGGGTGAGATAGCCGACGGAGTGAACCTTACGGAAGCCGGAGGCATAATCACGGCGGCGATGAAACGAGCCAACCCGGAGTCGGTTTGGGTGATTCAGGGATGGAATGAGAATCCTCGCAAGGAGCTTCTTGACGGCGTGGCAAAGGGCGATATTGTAGTTCTTGACCTTGCCTCTGAAATTAAGCCGAACTGGGGCGATCCCGACTCCCCTTCTCTGACAAAGCGTGAGGACGGATACGCTCCGCACGACTGGATGTTCTGCATGCTCCTGAATTTCGGCGGCAATGTAGGTCTGCATGGCCGTATGGACAACGTGATCGAAGGTTATTACAAAGCCCTGGATTCAAAATATGCCGCAGATATGACAGGATTCGGTCTGACACCGGAAGGCATCGAGAACAATCCAGTGATGTACGAACTGGCCTCCGAACTTATATGGCGTCCTGAGAAGTTCAGCAAGAAAGACTGGCTCAAAGGATATGCAGGGGCCCGTTACGGAGCGGACAACACCGATGTAGACAAGGCTTGGCGCCAGTTGTCGGAAACCATATACAACTGTCCCTGGGGCAATATGCAGCAGGGCACTACCGAATCGGTGTTCTGCGCCCGTCCATCCAAAGATGTTTGGCAAGTGTCAAGCTGGAGCCGGATGGCACCGTACTACGACCCGGAAGCCGTCATCGCAGCCGCAAAGGATTTCGCCAAGGGCGCCGGCAAGTTGAAAGGGAATGCCAACTACCGCTACGACCTCGTGGACATAACGCGCCAGGCTGTGGCTGAAAAGGGACGTCTCGTTTACCGAAAAATGGTGAAAGCCCTTGAGGAAGGCAATATGAAGGGGTTCGATAAGGAATCTTCCCGATTCCTTGAGCTGATAAAGGATCAGGACCGTCTGTTGTCCACCAATCCCGCATTCTCCGTTCAGCCGTGGCTTGAGGCCGCGCGCAGCCTCGGACATACTCCCGAAGAAAAGGACTTGATGGAAAGCAACGCGCGCCATATCATCACCACGTGGGGACCACGTGTGGCCAGCGAAGAGGGCGGTCTGCGCGACTATGCTCATCGTGAATGGTCCGGTCTATTGGGCGATTTGTACTACACACGCTGGAAAACCTGGATAAACGCCATGAAAAAAGGCGACGATACTCCGATTGATTTCTACCCCATCGACGCTGAATGGGTCAAAGCCCGCGGCGACTATAAGATGCAGCCGGAGGCCCTGAGCGTCCCCGTGGCACTGGAAATCCTGAAAAAACTCTGATTTTATCCTATCATAAAAAGCTGCGCCAATGCGTTTTCGCATTTGCGCAGCTTAATTATGATCCTTCAGATTGCTCTGATTCCTCTGATCCCTCTTATCCCTCTTGATCCCTCAAAAATACACTTTGGATCCTGTCCTGCGCTCGCGTCGGCGAATTGCCCTTGTCAACAGCGCGTTTGCAAAAATCCAGAATGCAAGATCGCAGAAGAACAGCAGCGATATATTAATTATAATCGAAAGGAAATAATTAGTGACGATAAAGATAATCGACAGCGAGACCAATGCCAGCATCACATTGCGCTGCGACAACCCGAGCGCAAGCAACTTATGATGGACATGTGTCTTGTCGGGAAGAAAAGGATTGCGACCGCATTTGAGTCGATGGATGTAGACACGCACCAGATCGAAACCCGGTATCAACAAGGGAGATATTGCAATCACGGCAGGATTAGCGGGGATTTCGGTTGGATTGATCTGAAAACATCCTATGCTGAGAACGCCTAATAACAACCCTATCACCAATGCTCCGGTATCCCCCATAAAGATTTTGGTATGCTTGACAGTGGTGCCGAATACGTTGAAGAAGAAAAACGGCAACAATGTGCCGAGTGTAACGGCGGCTACTACCGAAAACACGTACAGGCCGCTGATATAAAATATTACTGAATAGAAACTACAGGCCACGATGCCGAGGCCCGAGGCCAAGCCGTCAACTCCGTCAATGAGATTGATGGCATTTATCATCGTCACAAGAAACAATACCGTCAACAGTATGGAAGCTGCGTCCGACAACTCATAGAGTCCACAAAATCCATAAAGATTGTCGATTCTCAGGCCGCCCGCTATTACCAAAACAGCGGCCATGGTCTGCATCACGAACTTCGCACGGTACTTAACCCCGATGAGATCGTCCAGAATACCGGTGGCATAGAGCACTATGGCGGCGCATCCTACGAAACACAAGGGCCATGCGTCAAGATATATCCTCCGCAGCACCGTAGTGTCGTCCGACGCGGCCCCAATCACCAACAACGCCGCCAATCCCAGAATAATCGCAGGCAGAAAAGCCAGGCCTCCAAGACGGGGAACTTTAGATGTATGTATTTTTCGTTGACTCGGTTTGTCAAACAGATTCTTACGGAATGCAATCCGCAATATCTGGGGAATGAAGATACCGGTAATCGCTATTACGAACGCCAGTACCGTTAGTTCTATATATATCCAATGCGTCATATGCCTGGGATGCTCTCTGTACGTTGAGTCGTTTATGAATGATTATATGCAAATACGCTTCGCTGGGATCAACAACTCATTACTATAACGGTGAATCACTGACAAAATTTTATCAGGCCCCGTTCCTTAGCCACTTTGCCTTGACAACAAAACCGCCATAAAGGCACCCAACAATCAGTGGACATGAACACCACTTTCAAAGATACATTCAGGTCAAGATCATTTCACAGTGTAGTTAAGCTTCTTGGTAGTCTTCTTGTCACGTCCCGCGGAATGAGAAAAAACCGAGCGCAACAACCTTCTGCCTGTATGATGGCGTCGATGATAGCTCTCGAAAGTGTCTTTATTCCAATCGTAGTCGGGCTTGTAGGCTCCCTTTGGAGAGACATAGCAGTAGGAATAATCTTCAATAATAGCCTCGACGCCTTTCTGACTTGTGGCCACCTCGTCAAGTTGCTCCTTGTCGGGCACAATGCACATTATGTTCTGACGACGGCATTCCTCTGCTATGGCTCCGATTGTGGAGTCATAGCGTTCCTTCAGGGGAGTGAGGTCGAAATCGGTCCATGTGCTGTCGCCCAGATTCTGAACGGGACGAAGCTGCACGATGTCGGGACGAACTCCCTCCGGCCATATTTTCCAAAAACGGTCTTTCTCAAGATCCACTACATTCATGGAATTGACTGTAAAATTCACTCTTGCCTTGAATTGCGGAAATTTCTCTTTAGTCCTGCCGATCTCCTTCAGAAGTTCCAAAAGAAGACTAAAATCTGATCCCGGCATGAGATACTCATAGGTTTCCTTGCGGGTTCCGTGCATTGAGATGGTTATTTCTGAAAGACCGGCGTTGACAAGCCGTTCAAGACTGACTTTCCCCTTGCCGATAAGCTGGCCGTTGGTGATCAGCGATATATATGGAATGCCGGCGCGTTTGCCCCTCTCCACTATCCCCTCAAGAGAAGGATACAGAGTGGGCTCGGCGCCGCAGCCTATCTGAAGCTTCAGGGCATGACGGAACAGACCGCGGTCAATCCAGTCCAACTGCCGCTCGTTGAGCATTCCTTTCATCTCAGTCCTATGGGACTCACTGCTGAACAGACACATACGGCACCGCAGATTGCACGCCAGCACCGGGTCAAGGAATATCCCTATGCTCCGTCGCCCGGTGACATGCATTCCCCACAGACCCAGCAGCTTCACAAATCCCGGTATCCGGTTCTTCCCCACAAGCCTCAGCAATCCATATATATTCATGCCACAAATTTAGCACTTTTCTTCCACAGGCCCAAACATTCCGTCACGGGAAATCCAATCCGGGTCCATAACAGATCGCAAGTCTCATCAACTCTCTATCAGCTCATATTCCACATATTCGGAAAAGTTGTTGAACCACTTGTCCAGTTGCGCGTCGGCACGCACCTCCATCTCCGGTGTGATGTACTTCGACATCTTCTGCACGAGCAAAGCGAGCGAGGCCACTTCGTCCAGCCATCCGATGATCGGCAACCGCTTGGCGTCGAGAATGTCTATCGGGAGGATAAGATATGCCAGTGAACCGAAGATCGCCCACTTGTCCTTCCGAGGAGTCTCCTTGCTCCGCATCACGTACCACATAAGAAGAACCGATCTCGTAGCCGCACGACCCGCCTTCCTGCTCCAATCGCATATACTCTCCCAGAGAGCGTTATAATCCAGTTTCAAGATTGCCATAGTTCATTAGTTTATTTTACCATAAAGAGCACCATTCTATGACTAATCTATCATTGATCATATGTTTATGATGATTGCTAAACAACAAAGCCTCAGAACCGGGTGGTGCTGAGGCGATAGTGTTTTTAGAGGGAAGGGGATGTCCTGGGAGGCTGTCCATATAGCCGAAAGGCTATTTGAGGGACTTGAGGATTAGGGAGTTGGCGCGGTCGACGACGGTGGTGTCGAGGCTGGCGAGGTAGATTTGGGTGGTGGCCTCGCTGTCGTGGCCCATGCCTTCGGAGATTACCGAGACGGGGATGCCTTTGGCTTTGGCGGCGGAGGCCCAGCTGTGACGGGCAACATAGAGCGTCAGGGGAACCGTGACACCGACCATTCCGGCGATGCGTTTCAGGTTGTGGTTGATGTTGTAGCCTGTGTTGCGGTAGGCGGTGCGCTCGTTGATTCCTCGATTGCGGATAACGGGCAACAGGTAGTCGCTATTGTTCTCGGGATACTTGTCGAGGATAGTCTGCATCTCCTTTGTCCACGCTATGATCAGTTGTTGGCCGGTCTTGCGGCGCCGATATGTGATATAACCGTTTTTGAGGTCTGTCTTTTTCAGAAAAGCCATGTCGATGAAACTCATACCTCTGAAATAGAAGCTCATAAGAAACATATCTCTGGCAAAGTCCAGAGTGGGCGTCAGAGAAAGGTCGAGTGCCTTGATTTTACGGAGAACGGACAGCGGCAATGCACGTTTTACGGTCTTGTCCACTCCTGTATAGACGTGCCGGAATGGATTGCGGTTCTCGATGATGTCATTCTCCACTGCACGGTTATAGACCGCTCGAAGAATGCGGGTGTAGAAGGAGATTGAGTTCGGGGCGATTCCCCGTTTTTTCTGCCATGCCTCATAGCCTTCCATTATTTCAGAGGTAACGCAGTCCAGCATGATGTCTTTATCATCTCTGTACTTTTTGAAGCTGCTGAGCGCGGACTTGTATGTTTCGGAAGTGCGGATTTTTCCGTTCTGCTTCAGCTTAGCTATGAGACTCTCCATGTAGTTGAACAGGGAATATTCATGCGCATAGCGGTTGAACTCGTCGATCACATCGGCGGCTGTGTATGCCAGGCCATTGGAATCTAAATCTCTGTCAATCTTTGTCAACCGCTCCACATCCCAACGGATACGCTCGCGGATTGAAAGAATTAACGATTTACGCACGCTGTCATAGTTGGTCTGCACCATCGACCTGTTTTCATCCCACTCCGCGGGAAACACTTTGTAATCTGTCAGAAGCTGTCGCGTCTTCCTCTCATGGATAACCTGATAGTAGACCGTTCCCTCGTTGCCGGCGACAGTGGAGGGGCGGAACTTTACTTTAATTGTAGACATTTGAATCACAGTGTTGATTTGTCCACAAGTTACATAAAGATTGACCTTCCCGAAAGAATATGCTTTCTCTCGCCAATGGATTTGTAGCAATGAGGGATTATTAGTAATTTTGCAATATGTTTTCAAAAAATTTATCCTGTAATTCAAAATTTAGCTTCACAAAAATCCAATCGTTCGTATGGCAGCATGTGCTGCTGCTCTGTTCCCTCTATCTGATGACGCTCGGTGTGGTGCTGTGCATCAAGTCCTCTTTAGGAAGCAGCGTCATTTCCTCACCACCTTTCGTCTTCTCGCTCGCCGGCGACATCGGCAAAGCCCCCGCATTGACCGTCGGTTCTTACACCATAATCATGAACTTCGTGCTTGTGGCGTGCCAGATATTGGTGCTCCGCAAGCGGTTCGAGCTTGTGCAGCTGTTCCAGCTCGTGGTGGGTTTCGTGTTCGGATGGCTGATCGACCTGAACATGAACCTCCTGCAACCGTTTGTATGCGATTCGCTGTTGTCGAAGAGCATGACGCAATTATTAGGATGCACGGTGATGGGAATCGGCATCTCTTTCGAGGTGAAATGCGGATCCGTCACGATGCCGGGCGAAGGAATTTCCATAGCCGTAAGCCGTGTGACCGGCAAACCCTTCCCTGCCGTTAAAATCGTGATCGACACCCTGCTCGTGGTGTTTGCCATAGCGGCAAGCTATGCCTTCTTCTGTCAATGGAAATGGAATGTGATCGGCCCCGGCACACTCTTCTCGATGATATATGTGGGCTATGTCGTAAAACTCATCACGCCCCGAGTCGGCTGGTTCGACCGCCTCATGGCCGCAAAAATCAGCTGGAAATACGTCGTCGGCCTTGCCCGCTTCATCAAGCGCGACTAATAAATAGTACCCTACCACCGAACCGACCTATGGAAAGGAGGTTCTCCAAACCTCTGGCCTTATGTCAGGCCGCAAGGCCCCGGCACCTGATTTAAGTATTGTTTTTTGGCCTTACGGCCAATTATTTAGCCGGAGGTTTGGAG
>USIY01000119.1 GCA_900554845.1 uncultured Bacteroidales bacterium
GGCATCAAAGTGGTGCCGCAGTCCGAAACCCGTGTCATCGAGCGTCTGGGTCGTTTCCATGCGGTGCTGTCGCCGGGCCTGAACTTCATCATCCCGTTCGTCGACAGGCCCAAGACCATCTATACGCGCACCTCCGTCATTTCAAACGGGCATCATTTGGTCCGGACCACTGCCACAACGGTGATCGACCTTCGTGAACAGGTCTACGATTTTCCGTCGCAGCAGGTCATCACCCGTGACAACGTCACAACGGAGATCAACGCGCTGCTCTATTTCCAGATCACCGACCCGAAGAAGGCCGTATATGAGATCGACAATCTTCCGAACGCCATCGAGAAGCTTACCCAGACATCGCTCCGCAACGTGATAGGCGAGCTGGAACTTGACGAGACCTTGACATCGCGCGACACCATCAACACCAAGCTGCAGGGCATTCTTGACGACGCCACCAATAAGTGGGGCGTGAAAGTGAACCGTGTGGAGCTTCAGGACATCACTCCTCCTGAAAGTGTGCGGGTGGCCATGGAGAAACAGATGCAGGCGGAGCGCAACCGTCGTGCCGAGATCCTGAACGCAGAAGGGGAGAAGCAGTCGCTGATACTTCGGTCGGAAGGTGAGAAGGCCTCGCGTATCAATCAGGCGGAGGCCGTGAAGCAGTCGGAGATCCTACGCGCCGAGGGAGAGGCAAAGGCCATCATATTGAACGCCCAGGCTGAGGCAGACGCCATCCGGCGAGTGGCAGAGGCGGTGGCGCAGAGCAAAACCGATCCCGCCACCTATATGCTGGCGATGAAATACATCGAATCTTTGTCCAAAATGGCCACCGGCAGCGGCGAGAAAACCGTATTCATGCCCTACGAAGCAAGCTCGGTACTCAGTTCCATCGGCTCCATCAAGGACCTCTTCAACAAGTAACCCGCTCTTTACATTCATCTCCTGAAGTATACTGAGTTTTAACCGTTTATAAATCAACTTCTCAACTTCTGAGGTCGATGGCAGACATGCTTTGAGAGATTCCTCAACCTCTGAGGTTGATAGCCGGGATGCTTTGAGAGGTGCCACAACTTTAGAGGTCGATGTCATGCTTTGCGAAACTTCTCAACCTCGTTAGAGGTCGCGTATTTTAGCCAAGGGTCGCGGAAACAGCCGTCGGCTGGTGACGAGACCCTTGGTAGGTATAGCAGTAGCCGGCGACCCCGTAGGCGGTCGACTATCTTTAATTGTTAGAATATTATGCCGCAAGAATTTTCCGGAATCATGCACAAATTCGAGTGTCTGCTCAAACAGGAAGTGCATTCAGGTAATGTGGAAATTACGGAAAAAGAAATCATAACCGATAAAACCTTTGACTTATGAGGACTGCCAACATTTCTTTACAGGAAATCTTCAATGAGATACCTCAGGGGAAACGGGAGGAAACCGGACTCTCTTTTGCTATCTCTAACAGACTGGACGCGCTTATGCATGAAAAGGGTTTGAATAAAAAAACAGTTTGCCGAAGCTCTCGGGAAACGGCCCAACGAGATAACACGTTGGCTGAGTGGCGAGCATAATTTCACTATATCGACTCTCGCAATGCTCTCTTCTTTCTTCGGCCAGCCGATTATCACGGTCGATTGAAAAGAGCCGACCTCGCCGCTCGCCTCGGTGTGAGTCCGCAATATGTGAGCAAACTCCTTTCAGGCACCGAAAATCTCAGCTTCAAGAGCGTGGCCAATATCGAGGACAAGCTCGGCATAACTTATCTAATTTTATTGTTTGTAACTATGCTTAAATATAAGCTGTTGCGAAATTGATGGTGTACTCGTGGTGTACTAATTAGTTGGAGAAATCAAAAACCAGATGTCCGATTTTAGGATTTTTAAGTGTTGTTGATTAATTTAATTCGATTCATTTTCTCGTTGTTGCTGTAAATTTGAGGCTCTTGACGGCTGTTCATTGAGAAAAAATCGCTAATTTAGTAACCATAATCTATATACATAATGAATAGATGCCAACTTAATATTTCACTTTCAGTACGAGATGTTCTATTATTCGTGATTTTGGGAATGACATTATCGTGTTACGCAAAACCCAAAAATGTTCGTTCTGATATAGCTGTGCAGTATATCAAGAAAGGAGCACCCCCCTACGAGTATATTACGGACAAATTGCGAAACTATAAAGTCATCGCCATCGGTGAAGACCATTGGATTGCAGACCACAGCGAGTTTCTTTGTGATGTATTACGCAATGTCGGTTATACAGATGATACTTACATAAGCAATCTTGCCATTGAATTTGGTAGCGAAAGAGATCAAATAATGGCAGATACATTAGCTTTTGGCAAAACATGGAATGAAGAATATGCTAACAAGATTTTATTAGGTGCCCCCGATGTGTTCGGCAATCCGTATAAAGGTTATAGGGATGTGTTGTATACACTCTGGGAAACCAATCAACGCAAGCCTGATAGCCTCAAGACTCGACTTGTATTGCTTGACCCATGGGATAATCCCCGCAAACCTGAAGATCGCGATGAAAATATGGCGAGAATTCTCCGTAATCTCATTCGTTCAAAAGGTAAAACCTTATTTTATGCAGGACAAGCTCACACGCAGTTTCAGACACGCGGTCAACAGAGTCCTAAAAAAGGATACTTTTACAATTATCCGAGTGGCGCTAAATACATCAAAATGTGCTATCCAGAGGACATATTTTCCATTAACCTTTGGGGTGGTTTCATGGGCTCATACGGCTATCTTCCTAATGAAGAAACCGTGTGGACGCTCATTGATGGTGGAGATATAGACAAAGCTTTCGAGATGAACGGAAATGTTCCAGTGGGTTTTGATATCGATGCATCTTTCCCTCTCACACCTTCGCAACTTTATGCCGGAAAAAATTCAGAAAGAGAGCCATGGCCCACTAAACCTCAGAACGGAGACCCTTATACAGCAGACTTGACAATGGCTGATTACTGTGACGGTATAATTTTTATAAAACCTGTTAAGGAGTTTACAGGTATGCAACTCATTGACATCTACAACGATGTTTGGGTAGCGACACTGGCAGACAGAATAGACCCGCCACCTGCAAGAAGTAAGGCTGAAATATTCAGATTGATACTTGAATGGCATCCAACCTGCTTGCCATTGAAAGATGAGTAATGGCGTCTTTTAGCGCATAGTATACAGTCCATAACTTTCTAATAACCTCAGTCAGCAAGTTATGGACTGTCTTTTATGACGTCATTTTACGTTTGGCTAAATCTTACACGAGGGTCCTTTTCCCGGTTCTTTGGGTTTGATGCCGAGTTTGGCAAGGAACTCTTTGGCTTTGTTGCGGAACCATTGGAGCACGCTCACTCCATTTGTCTTCAGCATGAAACGGTGCTTTTCCTGAGGATTCCGTCGAATTTGAACGGGCTGTTAGTGATATGTAATTCTGTGTAAATCAGCAATTTGTGTGTCAGGCAAAACAACGCTTTGCCGTCAGTTCTATACTATCTTTGTAAGGAAGTCGGAGGAGAGACGGACTGCGCGGCAGAAGGCAGAGGGCTGGCCGTCAACGGTGATGAAGAGATGGACTGTGCCGGGCAGAATGATGTACTTTACAGGCACACCTGATTGGATAAGTTTGTCGGTGAAGTCCGCGCCCTGGCAGCGCAGAATGTCACGCTCGGCTGCGACCAGCAATGTAGGGGGAAGTTTGGACAGAGTTTTCGAGTCAGCCTCCAGGGGTGACACGAGTGGATTGTGAATGTCGGAGGTGTAGGCGTCGTTGAAGGCTTCCATAAGCGGGCTGTCAAGGCCGAACCCGTCACCGTATTCCCTCCAGGATTCAGAACCGTCGGCATAGGCTCTTGTAACGGGATAAAATGCAACCAGCGATGAGAATGTGCCTTTCGGGAAACTCATCGCTGTGGCTATCGCAAGGTTACCTCCGGAACTGTCGCCACCTAAGGATATAGCGCTGACATTCCATTCCTCCTTATGGTCAAGGGCGTACTCAGCAGCAGCGATACAGTCTTTGAGCCCCAGAGGGTAGGGGTGCTCGGGAGCGAGGCGGTAGTCCACGGCAAGCACGGCCACTCCGTTGAGGGCCATTGCCGTGCAATAGCGCGAGCAACTGTTGATACTGCCGATGGTCCAGCCTCCGCCATGAAAATATACAAGTAAAGGAATCGTGTCATTCATGTGTTCTTCACTTCTGAAAAGCGTCATGCCCGGCGCCACATCCGTACGAACTACACCCTCAGGCAACGCGGAGGCAACTTTACGGGCACTCCTGACATTTTCAAGAGGCCCATAGTCACCGGCCATTGCCCTACGGATGGCCAGAGTCTGGCGTGACTGCAGCCCTTCGGGCATAGAGCTCAGAAATGCGTCGGCCTCCGCTCTCATGATGGAATCCTGAACGGTATCTGTTGCAGCTTCCGCAGTAAGAAAAAACAAGAACAGGACCGCCAAACATACAGATCTCAATAAAGACATATCCATAGTAATTATAAGAAAGAATCGCAGATGACTGAAGTCCAATCATCTGCGATTTTGTCAGTTGCCTTGGAAGGATTCGGACTTATTTCTTGTTGCGGTTCTTCCAGAGGGCGGACATCTGTTCGAGGGTCTTGCCTTTGGTCTCGGGAACGAGCTTGGCCACGAACCACGCGGCGATCACGCAGATCACTCCGTACATCGCATAGACGAATATGTGTCCGAAGCTGCTGCCCATCTCAGGAGTCGACATGTTGTACAACGGCACGAAGGTCGAGGACACTATGAAGTTGGAGATCCATTGGAAGGCCACCGCTATTGCCACAGCCTGGCTGCGGATGGTGTTGGGGAATATTTCCGAGATAAGAACCCAGCAGATTGGTCCCCAGGAGAACATGAAGCTCGCTGAATAAACCATGATCGAGACGGCGGGGAAATAGGTGCCAAGATCCACGATATTGGCGAGAGCCACACCGAAAGCTCCTATGGCCATGCCTACGGATCCCCATATCAGCAGAGGCTTGCGGCCAAGTTTCTCCACGGTAAACACTGCTACAAGAGTGAACGAGATGTTGACGATGCCCATGATGACCGTCTGAACCATCGGGTTGCCCATGCCCATCGACTCGAAGATACGCGGAGCGTAATAGAGCACCGCGTTGATTCCGACGAACTGCTGGAACACCGACAGCATGATGCCTACGAATATCACCATATAACCGAAGGAGAAAAGTTTCTCGCTCTTTACCTCCACGGTGGATTTGATCTGATTCAGGATTTCAACACCTTTGGCACGGCCGTTGATACGGGAAAGAATGGACAGCGCCTTGGTGTCTTTGCCGACGAGGGTAAGATAACGCGGTGATTCCGGCACGAAGAATACCAGAACCGTGAACGCTGCCGCAACGAACGCTTCGGATCCGAACATATAGCGCCATCCCAGCCGGATGGTCCAGGGATCGGAATCGGGGCTGACCTGATACAGTGTCTCGCCGATTTTCTCGATTATGGGGTTGGTGTGCTCGCCTAAGATAAGGAAATTGACGAAGTACACCACCAACTGTCCGAAGATTATCGCGAACTGGTTCCATGACACCAGAGTTCCGCGCAGATTGGAGGGAGCCACCTCCGCGATGTACATCGGGCAGATGGCCGAGGCGATACCTACGCCGATACCGCCGATGATTCGGTAGACGTTGAAAGCTATCAGAAGTGAGAAGCTGGGCTTTCCGAAATCGAAGAAGAAAAACTCCGGGCGGTAAGAACCGACGGCCGAGACAAAGAAAAGGATACCGGCGATGATCAGCGTCGGCTTACGGCCATACTGGGAGGCGATGAGCCCCGACAGAGCGGAGCCGATTATGCAGCCCAAAAGCGCGCTGCTGGACGTAATGCCGTGGATCACGTCGGTGTAGACAAAATCTTTGGCACCGAGAAAGAATGCCTGCAGCCCTTTTTCGGCCCCGGAGATCACGGCGGTGTCGTAACCGAACAGCAGACCGCCGAGGACGGCCACCGCCACAATGGAGAAGAGGTAGGCTTTCGACCCGTTCTCCTGATAATCGTTTTTTGACATGGTTAGAATGTTTTAAGATAAGTACCCCATGGTGCCGCAAAGCGCCATGGGGTTGGAAATTATGCGTACATGTTGACGATAGCCTCGTAGAGCTCCTGCTTGCCGCTTGTCTGGGCGGGTTCGGGGTTCTTCTTGGCGTATGCCACAACATCCTCCAGCGAGAGGGCGCCCTCTTCGAACTTCTTGCCCTCGCCCTTGTCGAAGGATGCGTAGCGGTCGGCCAGCATCTTCTTGTAAGGTGATTTCTCCAGGACGTCGGCGGCGCTGAGCAGGGCGCGGGCCATGGCATCCATACCGGCGATGTGAGCGATGAAGATGTCGTCGAGGTCGGTTGAGTTACGACGGGTCTTGGCGTCGAAGTTGGTGCCTCCGTTGCCCAGTCCGCCGTTGCGGATTATCTGCATCATGGCCTGGGTCAGCTCATAGTTGTCGATGGGGAACTGGTCGGTGTCCCAACCGTTCTGATAGTCGCCGCGGTTGGCGTCGATGCTTCCCAGCATACCGTTGTCGACGGCCACGCAAAGCTCATGCTCGAAAGTGTGGCCCGCCAGAGTGGCGTGGTTCACCTCGATGTTTACCTTGAAGTCCTTGTCCAGACCGTGGGTTTTCAGGAAGCCTATGACAGTCTCGGTGTCGACGTCGTACTGGTGCTTGCTGGGCTCCATGGGCTTGGGCTCAATGAGGAATGTGCCGGTGAAACCGTTTGCACGTGCGTAGTCGCGGGCCATGCGCAGCATGGTGGCCAGATGCTCCTTTTCGCGTTTCTGGTCGGTGTTGAGCAGGCTCATATAGCC
>USIY01000120.1 GCA_900554845.1 uncultured Bacteroidales bacterium
ATGACCAAAATCTGCGACCCCTGCTTTAGCAAATCTTGTGAGATGGGGTCTTATTCCGGCTCAAGCTGAAATCACTGTGCCTCTTTTGCCGCCATGCATCACTCGCGGCCGAGGATCATGCTGACGCACCCTCGATATCGGATCTATTTGTTGACGCAGTACAGATCTATAAACTTGCGAAATTGAATCATCTCTACGCAAAAGTTTTGCGCCTTTACGGGATTATTGTTAACTTTGCAATTCAAAATTCTGGACTTAATTTTTATCTGATCACAATGACAACAATGAAGAGATTTCTCCTTTTATGTATAAGTATGACGTTGCTGCTCGGGGTGCCGGCATTCTCGTCGTGCGGGTCTGACGAGAGTTTGGAAATCCTGGAGCCTGTGGCCGAACATATCCTCGGGAAGTGGGAAACCACCGGAGGATATATGCTCATCAACGACAAGTGGGAAAAACACGATGACCCCGACTCGCCCATATCCCGGATTACCTATAACTTCCTTAAGAATGACTCTATGGTAATCTGTACGACAGGCACAGATGGCTGGACCACATTCTCCATGATCCCATACAAGGTGGAGGGCAGTAAGGTCATATACACACCTGATTCTCCGGAATCTACAGTGGAACTTCTCACTGCCGATTCGCTTGAGATGGTATCCTGTTTCCTTCATGACCCCAATACAGGTGATAAGTTGCCGGAGCCAATTCCCTATAAATGGAGTTTCCGACGCCTGCCCGACGGCCAACAGTCCTTGGGAGAGAAACTCATAGGCACATGGAAATTCATTGCCACCCAATAGAACAAGGAGGGCGCATGGAAAAACCATACAGACGCCACCACTCCGTCCGAAGCCACCAATGAATATTCGGCATCAGGTTCACTTATAACAAGAATAGTACTGAATGGTCAAGACTATCAATTCGAGTACACGTGGAAAATCAATAACTCCAACGGTGCCCTCGAAATATCAATGGGAGAAAACCTCAGCACCGGCCGTATAGAATTCGAAGGAGCCGACACATTATGGATCCACTACACGCAGGAGGACGCCGACGGCGTCAAGCAGGAACTGCGCGATGAATGGAGCCGTATCCAATGACCGACAAAAATACATACACTACATAGCACCTTCACAATAAGACCCCATCTCACAAGATTTGCTAAAGCAGGGGCGGCGTATTTCCGAGGAAATTTCGCAAGTTGAAGAAGGAGTGATGCGGGCATCACGACTGATGAGACTTGGCGAAATTTACCGGAAAGACGCCGAACTGAGGTAATTTCTCTGCAACCTCATAAGTATTCTTCCTATCGGTATATGACGGTCTGGGCCACATCTGTAAGACATGGCGGCACAGTGATCCACTAAGTAGCGGATCAGCAGAAATACCTCAGCATGAAGAACACGCAAGCGGCGATGAATATCTGCGCAGCCACCTTGAGCAGTTTCTCACGTACAGAGTCCTGCCACTTCTCTCCTTATAATACTGTTCCAATAATCTGTTTTTAACCAGATCCCTTCCAAATTTTATTCCAGAAATTCAAATTCAACCGCTTCTCTTCATGACAGTCGATTCAGGATGTTACCTCATAGAGCGGGGAAATTACCTTCCCATCGCAGCTTTTGGCCATCTTCGGCCTTTTGTCTCAGCCACTTAGCCCGCTAAGCGGCTGAGCCTGCAAGACCAAATATGACCAAAATCTGCGACCCCTGCTTTAGCAAATCTTGTGAGATGGGGTCTTATTATATCTACCCATGAGTGCAATCTTCTCAATCTTGACATGATTCGCTCCGATGAGGTCTGGTTTGTAGAGAAAGACAAGGACGGAGCATCCCGCCTTGTGTCTCTTGCAGAGTATAAGCCCCGCGAGAATGTGCAGAAAGGATATTTGCAGGGGAGATACAGTGCAATCCCATTCTTCGCACCGATTGAAACTCTAAATAAGAAATCTGTTGCTCAATCAAAATAAATCCACTATCTTTGCAACAGCGGTTACAGTAACAACCGTTGCTATAATATGAAATTCTACGACAGAGAGATAGAGACTGAGACATTGAGGCGTATCGAGACGACATCCAAGGAATACGCCCAGATGACCGTAATAACCGGACGAAGACGTATCGGTAAGACAACACTTATCAAACATGCTTACGACGGCAAAGAGATGATATATTTCTTTGTGGCTCGGAAGAGTGAGGCGTTGTTGTGTCAGGAACTTTCCGATACGATGCGTGATGTGCTTGGCGAGGATTTGGGCGACTTTTCGAGTATATCCCGATTGTTCGCGTCTATCATGCAGATTGCCAAGCGTCGGCATTTCACATTCGTTTTTGATGAGTTCCAGAATTTCAAATATGTCAACGAGTCATTCTTCAGTGAAATGCAGAATGTGTGGGACAGCAACAAGAATGAGGCTCGGATAAATCTGGTGATATGTGGCTCATTGTATTCAATGATGACAAAGATATTCGATGATAAAAATGAACCTCTTTATGGCAGGGCAACCTCACGCATCCGTCTTCGTGAATTTCCACTTTCTACACTTCGTGAGATAATGCGGGACAATAATCCCGATTACACCCCCGATGACCTGCTTGCAATGTATATGATTACGGGCGGGGTTGCAAAATATGTGGAACAGCTCCATATTCAGAAGGCATTCACAAAAGAGAAGATAATAGAATCCGTACTGTCATTCGGCTCCTACTTCATTGACGAGGGAAAGGAGCTGCTCTCCGATGAGTTCGGCAAAGACTATGGGAATTACTTTTCCATTCTGTCTGCAATCGCCGGAGGTTTCAATGAACGCGGAGAAATCAAATCCTATACCGGCGTGGAAGCGGGGGGCTATCTCGACAAGCTGGAGAATACATACGATCTTGTGTATCGTTATCGACCTTACCTCGCAAACGAGAACAGCCGCAATGTAAAATACGGTATCAAGGACAACTTCCTCAATTTCTGGTTCAGATTCATATATAAATACCGAAGTGCAGTGGAGATTGGAAATCTTGCCTATGTAAAGGAAAAGGTGCTTGCCGACTATTCTACATTCTCAGGATGGATTCTTGAACGCTGGTTCAGACAGATGTACCGTGAGACGGGACTCTATAACGTTGTGACAAACTATTGGGAGAAAAACGGCAACAATGAGATTGACCTTATCGCTGTCAACGAGGCTGACCATGAGATTGTAATCGGTGAAGTCAAGCGTAATCCACGACGTATCGACATGCATGGTCTGGAGCAAAAATCGCAGAATATCGTGTCAAAGCGCAAAGGCTGGCATATCGAATATGCCGCTCTGTCTCTTGAAGACATGGGACACTGATAGCAGCAGCCATCTAAATCTCAAAGCCGAAACAACAGAGTACATGGGACATTATTGCTGGAAATGCGGTCAGTATCTCGCCAATGAGAAATTTTCGGGCAAAGGTCACGCCCGCCATATATGCAAGAAGTGTATGGCGGAGGAACGCGCCCACCGCCGCCAGATATTGAAAGAAAAGCGGGAGCGTGGCGAAATTCCCGAACTGAAATTGAAGCCGGTGTCGCAGGAGGTCATTGACTATGTCGAGAATGAGATTATCCCCCGCTATGCCACCTTCGACAAGGCGCATCAGGAAAGCCATGTCCGAATTGTCATTGAGCAAAGCATAAAACTCGCCGAACATACACCGGCAATGAATTCCGATATGGTCTATATCATAGCGGCGTTTCATGATCTCGGTCTTGTCAACGGCAGAGAAAACCATCACAAGGAATCCCGCACGATACTCGAAGCGGACGAGTTTGTGAAGTCTCACTTCAACCGTAAGCAGATTGTGACTATGGGTCGCGCCGTTGAAGACCACCGTGCATCCAATCAGAAGAAGCCTCGCAACGGTTACGGAATGATTGTAGCGGAGGCCGACCGCTTTATCGAGGCAGATACGATAATCCGAAGAACCATTCAATACGGTCTGGCAAATTATCCCAAACTCGACAAAGCCGGACACTATCAACGGACAATCGAGCACCTCAACGAGAAGTACGGTCCGAAGGGTTATCTGAAAATCTGGATACTGTGGAGCGACAACGCCAGGAACCTGAAGAAACTTCATGTGCTGCTCACCGACAAGAAGAAACTTGAAGAGCTTTTCACCCGCATTTTCGATGAGGAAAACGAGTAAGGACAGACCTCCCCGGAGGTCTGTTTTGATACCCGGTTTCACCATCCAATACACTTGCCTGACCCGGTTGAATCATTCAGTAGCCGACATCCTCAGACGCATCTTCTTCACTTTCCATCGTAGAAAGTAACAGGCGCACACGGATGATAGCTAAACACCTAATATTCAATGCCATTATTGTAGCTATGGCATTTCGGTCAAGACTTCTGTCAGGCTTACTTTCGGCGGTACAAATTCGGTGGCTGAAAAATTTACAGTTACTTGAAATTATTTTCTCGTATTTTAACACTCTATGTCGTGGAAAATCATTAACTTTGCACTTGTGCAAAATGTACGAAAGAGAGGTCTGTTTCCTTAGCCTGAATAATTCATAGACCCACAAAAAAAGAACGCCCCTCTTGCATATGTGCAAGAGAAGCATTAACTTTAAGGTGCTGAAAATAAACTTAATACCGGCGTTCTTATGTGCAAAGATACAACAAATTCAGAGACCAGTCAAGAAAAAACACTTTTTTCTTTCGAGGATGTGCTTCCTAACAGGAAAATCAGGGTGGATTTCAACGCCCCTGACATATCTTCCAATGGAGGTCTGATCCTCGCAGGATTTGAAAAGGGAAATATAGCCCGTAAAATCGCGCGTCTGATTCCGGATTACAGAAATCAGTTGCTGGTGGTACATTCCTATGAAGATATGGTATGTCAGCGCGTGGGTCAGATAATGTGCGGCTACGAGGATGCCAACGACTGCGACCGTCTGCGGCACGACAGCGCATTGAAGATGAGTGTCGGGCGGAAGCCCTCGGATATGGACCTGTGTTCCCAGCCGACAATGACCCGGCTTGAAAACCATGTGGACAAGAAAACGCCGATCGAGATCGGGAAGATGTTCGTCAAGGAGTATGTCGCCTCGTTTTCCAAACCGCCCAAAAGGGTTATTCTTGACGTGGATGACACCAACGCCGACACCTACGGGGCGCAGCAGCTTTCGTTGTTCAATGACTATTACGATGAGTACTGCTATATGCCGCTGGTAATCTTCGACGGGATGAACGGCAAGCTCATCCTTCCTCTGCTTCGACCGGGAAGACGCAATAAATCGTTGAACATCTTCGGCATACTGCGCAGGGTTGTGGAGTATCTGCATGAGGCATGGCCGCATACGATAATCGAACTTCGCGGCGACAGCCACTTCTGCAGCCACGAGTTCATGGACTGGGCCAGGACGCATCCATACGTGCGCTTCACCACCGGACTTTCCGGCAATCCGGCCCTTATGAAAAAGATCGACAGGCCGTTGCGACGCGCCAAAGGAGACCATGGACGGCACGGCGAGGACATCCGCAGATATTACAGCTTCGACTACAAGGCCAAATCCTGGAAATACCGCCAGCGTGTCATCGCCAAGATTGAAGTCACTTCCAAGGACGTAAATGTCCGCTTCATTGTCACGAGCAACCGCAACAACAAGCCAGAGACCGTATATCGGCGATATTGCCGCAGAGGAACGATGGAACTTTTGGATAAAGGATCTGAAATACTTCCGCGCCGACAGAATGTCCTGCAATTCATTCAGGGCCAATACCTTCAGGCTGTTTCTGTGTGCCGCGGCCTATGTCATGGCACATCGGATCAAGACCACGGCATTTGCCGGGACCGAAGTCGAAGACTTCACAATGGACAGCTTCATGAAACGGATAATGCTGAGCGCGGTGTTCATTGTCGGGAAGAAGACATTTATCCGCTTCAGCTTCTCGCCGAATCACAGACACAAGGAGGCCATGACGCTCGCGTTGGAGAGACTTTCGGCATAATCGTCACCTCGATCATAAAATCACGAAGTCCGGTTTGCAATCGGACAGCCTTTCTGTGTGCCGGAAGAGGAATTTTCATCTTTTCGATGGAAAAAAGGATGCGATCCAGTCCATGTCAGCCACGCGGAAACTCAAAAATCTCACATTGATATCATGCCCGATTGAAACTACGCCGCATAGCCTCGGTATCCAGCCATAGCCATGCTCATCGAGACACCCCTATGAATAATGTAGGTTAAAACGCAGATTCTGATTTGATATTATCTTCTTGTAATCCATATGAATTCAGTTAATTAGTGAGACATTTATTCAACGAAACGTGTGCAATAAAATTCTTTAGTGAGTTGCAAATATACATAAATTTCGCGAAAATACTTTACAGTGACAGGAATTCTCTTAATATCCTATAACCGGAGAGCATCATCATATCATTATGACGTATAAAAACAACAATGCCGCACGGTTTCACAACCATCCGGCATTTGTGATTTTTTAGAAAGCCGCCTGCTTTCACAAGCCAACGATGTTCCTACTCAACCACTAACTTACAATTATATCACTATTACTAAAAGATTTTTGACTTGCCATCTTTGAAACATCCGGCCTTAACCGGATTTACAGTGCAAAATTAATGTAAAAATTCAATCTGACCAAATATTCTGTACGATTTTTGCAACCGAAATGTCAAAAAAATGCCAAAATCGCCTATTTTGAGTGCATAAGAGGAATTTGCCGCCTGCCATTTATGGGTTCGCTTCACTACTGTCCACTAAAAATGGACGTGGTTAAAAATTAAATAAATTCGGTTCAC
>USIY01000121.1 GCA_900554845.1 uncultured Bacteroidales bacterium
CGGTATCGGTAGCGGTAATGATCGCCTCCATTGCGATTGTTTCCGGATTCAAACGCGAAATAACCGCTAAAGTCACCGGCTTCAACGCACATATTTCCATGTACACTCTCAAGACTTCCGAAGATGAGGACAATCTTTTCGCCCTCACTCCCTCTCTTCGTAAGATCCTTGACGACACTCCGTTTGTCACGGATTATTCGCTGCAGGTGTCAATTCCGGGAATCTTCAAGACAAAGACGGATTTCCAGGGTATTTATCTTAAGAGCCTTCAAGGACAGGGAATCACGGAATTCCTGAAATCCAACCTCGTCTCCGGAAAGGTTCCGGACTACAGCAAACCGGATTCCGAGATGCAGATTGTGATTTCGGAAATCGCGGCAAAACGGCTCGGTTTGAAAGTCGGTGACAAAATTGACACTTATTTTTTCACAAATGACATCCGTATCAGGCCGCTGAAAGTGGCCGGCATCTTCAACTCTCATTTTGACACTTACGACAAAGTGTTCGCCTACGGCAATCTCGGACTGATACAGAAACTCGGAGGCCTGCGTTCCGATCAGGGCACAAGTCTTGCGATACATACGGACAATTTCCATAATATAGAACAGTACACTTACGAACTGAACCGCACAATGGCGGAAGCATTGGGCAACGGATTGATATTCCGACCCGTTTCCGTTGACAATGCACTCAACCAAGGGGCCGGGTATTTTCATTGGCTCGCTTTGCTGGACACTAATGTAGCCGTGATTCTGACTTTGATGACTTTCGTGGCGATAGTTACATTGATATCCGGACTCCTTATTATAATATTGGATAAAAAACGTTTTATCGGTCTGCTCAGGTCGTTGGGAGCACCGGCCTCCAAAGTCAGAAAGATTTTCGTCTACCTCGCTCTGAAAGTGACTGCTCTTGGAATGCTGATAGGAAATGTCCTGATGATCGGCCTCCTTTGGCTACAGGACAAATACCATTTTCTTCATCTCGATCCCGAGTCATACTACATAGACTTCGTTCCGGTGCGTCTCACTGTCCCGTCGTTGCTGATTCTTAATCTGGGTGTACTTGTAGTGGTGTATCTTGCGCTTATCCTTCCTTCGGCCTTCGTGGCGCGGATCTCCCCGGCGGAAACCCTCCGTTATGAATAGTATTCCTGTTTAATCATTTCGGCACAGAGTTTGTTATTACTATGGAAAGAAATGTAATAACAATTATATATGGCAACCGGAAAAATCGGGGTAACGACTGAGAACATCTTCCCCGTTATCAAAAAGTTCTTATACAGCGACCATGAAATTTTCCTGCGCGAGCTGGTGTCCAACGCCATCGACGCGACTCAGAAACTGAAGACTCTCTCGTCATTCGGCGAATTCAAAGGAGAACTCGGCACGCTCGACGTTCGTGTCAAAGTTGACAAAGAGGCCGGAACGCTCACTGTGTCCGACCGAGGCATCGGCATGGATGCCGCCGACATAGACCGATACATCAACCAGATCGCCTTCTCCGGCGCCGAGGAATTCCTGGAGAAATACAAGGACACCGCCAATTCCATCATCGGCCACTTCGGACTCGGTTTCTACTCCGCGTTCATGGTGTCCGACAAGGTTGTGATCCGCTCACTCAGCTACAAAGAGGGCGCCAAGGCCGTGGAATGGACTTGCGACGGAAGCCCGGAATACACTCTTACAGAAACTGAAAAGGCCGACCGCGGCACGGATATAATCCTTTATATCGACGCGGACAGCAAGGAATTCCTGGAGCAGGAGCGCATCGACACTCTCTTGCGCAAATATTGTCGTTTCCTTCCCGTCCCTGTAATCAGCGGAAAGGAGCAGGAATGGAAAGACGGGAAATATGTGGACACCGACAAGGACAAGGTGATCAACTCCACCGAGCCGTTGTGGACCCGTAAACCCGCCGACCTGACCGACGAGGATTATCTGAAGTTCTACCACGAGCTGAAGCCCGGCGAGGAAGATCCCATGTTCTGGATTCACCTTAACGTGGACTATCCCTTCAATCTGACGGGTATCCTCTACTTCCCGAAGGTCCGTCCCAATATCGATTACAATCACAACCGCATTCAGCTCTACTGCAACCAGGTTTATGTCACCGATCAGGTGGAGGGCGTGGTTCCCGAGTTCATGATGCTGATGCAAGGCGTGATCGATTCTCCCGACATCCCTCTGAACGTAAGCCGCAGCTATCTGCAGGCCGACAGTCAGGTGAAGAAAATCTCCAGCTATATCTCGCGTAAGGTGGCCGAGAAGCTTGACAAAATGTTCAAGGACGACCGTGCCTCATTCGAGGAGAAATGGAAGGATATCGAGGTATTCATCAAATACGGCATGCTGACCGACGAGAAGTTCTATGATGCCGCACGCAAGTTCTTCCTTCTGCGCGATGTCAACGACAAATACTACACATTGGAGGAATACCGCACGCTCGTCGAAGCTAACCAGACGGATCGCGACAATACCGTGATTTACCTCTACTCCACCGACAAGACGGCGCAGTTCAGCTACATCAAGGGTGCCGAAGAGAAGGGTTACAACGTGTTGCTGATGGACGGTCAGCTTGACCAGCACATCATCCAGATGTTGGAGTCGAAGATCGAGAAGACTCATTTCCTGCGCGTGGACTCGGACACTCCCGAGCGTCTGATACGCAAGGACGAGGAATTCAAATCCGACCTGAATCCGTTGGAGACGGACCTGTTGACCGGCATGTTCCAAAGCCAGATGCCCAAGATGGAGAACACCAACTTCGTTGTGGAGTACAATGCGCTGAAAGCTGACGAAGCACCCGCTACGGTGACGCAGAACGAGATGATGCGCCGCATGAAAGAAATGGCGGCCATGCAGCCGGGAATGAATTTCTACGGCCAGATGCCAGACATGTTCTCGCTGGTGGTCAACACCGAGCAGCCCGCCGTCCGCAGGATTGTGAAGACCGCAGCGGATACCGTCGGTGACTCCGTTACGCCCATCCGACAGAAAATTGACGAGCTCAATAAAGAAATCACCGGCCTACGCGACAAATCAAAGGACCTGAAGGAAGACGCCGACAAGAAAGCCAACGACCTGAAGATAGCCGACAAGGAGAAAGAGCTCGGCGACGCCCGGGCCGAGGAAGAGAAAATCATATCGGAATATGCCGGGAAGGTACCCGAGATTCGTCAGATTATCGACCTTGCGCTGCTGAAAGCCAATATGCTGAAGGGAGAATCTCTCGCCGATTTCATCAAGCGCTCTGTCTCGCTGCTCTGACCGGGCTGTTCTGAACTTCTCATTCAGAACTGAATTGTAAGGATCTTTATTAAGACGCTGAATCAGAATTTTCAGGATTCTGGTTCAGCGTCTATATTCTTTCTTATGCCTTGCTCCTTATATTGTACTTGTCCGATATCGTGAATCTTGACATGGCTTAATTCTGATTTTTTATTATCTTTGCAACGACTCACGTGTAACATCTTTTTTTGAAACTTCATGCAGTCTTTTGGATGTCATTGCATCATATTATGGCATGACTGAAACACAGGACATAAATTCGATTGTCAGAAAATGTCAATCCGGAGATAGAGAAGCCTTCGGGATTCTTTATCAAACATATATTGAGTCCTTGCGCAGGGTTGTGTCTTACTATATCAATAATCAGGAAGTTGTCTGGGACATTTTGCATGACGGCTTCCTGATCGCCTTTGCTTCTATTTCCTCATTGAAAAGTGCCGATAAGGTGGAAGCGTGGCTGACAACCATAATGAAGAATCTTGCTCTCCAATTTCTTAAGGAAGAACAGAACCGCACTTGTATTCCATTGTCGGATGAAAATGTGGAATATACCGTACCGGATGAAGAACCTGACAAGACTACACTTACATGGGAAGAACTGAGTCACATTCTGGACAGGCTCCCTGAAGGGTACGGCAAAATTTTCCGCCTTGCCGTTCTTGACGGGCTGAGTCATAAGAAAATAAGTGAGATACTTGGCATAGCGCCCCATTCGTCGTCCTCACAACTTACGCACGCAAAAGCGATGTTGCGGCGCATGATACGACAATATCGCATTGAAATGGGACTATTGTCGGTTGCCGTCATATTCATGATTGTCTGGCACTTTATGCCGGGGCATGAGGAGTCAAAACCGTCAGCGCCCGCTCTCAGCAAAAATAAGGAACTCGTACCGTCTGTTTCATCGCACGCCAAGGAGGTCATAGTCCGGGACAATAATAATGGAAATATCACTCCGGCAAACATACACCGAACGGTTCACGAGTCTGCAAGCCCTGCTTCTGAGCTAACCGCAGAGATTGTCACTGAAAAAGACAGCACTGATGTTGCCATAACCGACAGCGTACCCGAAATTGACAAGCGCACCATCTTAAATCTGTATGACAACCTTAATCTGACCGCTCGGCAGGAGGTGCCGGTGACTAAGCATGTCTCCAACTCCGGCTGGAGGCTATCCCTGTCATATTCGGCAATTGTCACGCATATTAACGACAATAGATACCGTAACTCTGATATGGCGGTTGCGGGTCCCGGAGACCCGCCGGAAGAACCGGTTCCTGATACTAAAGTTGTCACCAAGACACACCACAAGATGCCGGTGATTATCGGTCTGTCGCTCAACAAGGCTCTCACTTCGCGCTGGAGTCTGGAGACCGGCGTGCGCTACACATTCATGGAGTCGGACTATCTGTCTGAAAACAAACAATGGAAAAAACGCACGAACCAGCAGATACACTATATCGGCATTCCTCTGAAATTCAATTATCGTATTTTCACCGTCAGGGGCTTCTCAATGTATGGACATGGCGGCGGCGCACTGGACATCCCCGTGAGCGGCCGGCAGTCGATATGGAAATTATCTCCTTACTCGTCAACTCCCCACACCGAAAAATTCAACATTCACCCTCGCCTGCAGTGGTCGGTTGAGGGAGGTTTGGGAATTCAGTATAATTTTACGCCTTCCTTCAGTATATTTGCAGAGCCATCGATTAATTACTATTTCAAACCCGGCGGTGACATCGAGACCATCAGGCAAGAAAAGCCTTTTGATTTCACATTGCCGGTTGGACTCAGACTGACATGGTAACGGCAAATATGGATTGCCCATGCAGTCTTTAGCCTTCGGATTCATCTATACGGTAGAAATCATTACAAAATACTGATGAGATGACCAAAGCCAAAGGGTATGTTGGATAATTTCTAACCACAAGGATATTATAAAACTTATTGTCAGATTAAATATACGTTATTATGACAGCGATCAACTTTAAATTGAAAACACTGCCGCTAATGTCGATAGCGATTTGCATGTGTTTTGCCGGATGCAGTTCCGACGGGCCGGATACGCCGTATGAGCCAATCCCGTTCACAAGGACGGAACAGGAGATCGTGGGGCAGGGCAACGATCTTGGGTACAAAATGTTGCGGGCCACTTATAGTCCCGGACTCAACACCGTGGAAAGCCCTCTCAGCCTGAGCTTCGCGCTTGGTATGCTGGCAAACGGAGCGCAGGACGCGACCCTGGACCAGATCTTAGAACTGAACGGAGCCGAGAGTCTTGACGACCTCAATTCTTGCATGGGCAAAGTGCTGAAGAATCTCCGTGGAGCCGACAGCAAGGTAGACCTCCGGATTGCAAACTCCTTGTGGCTTGACAAAGGTTTCAATGCGACCGAGGAATTCAGGAATGCAGTAAAATCGGGTTACAATGCCGACTTCTTCACCGAGCAGCTGAATACCGAAGCCACCATGAAGAAAATCAACAAATGGTGCTCCAAAAAGACCAACGGAATGATAACCGATTTCCTGAAGGAGAAACTTAAGGACTCCGACGACATGGCGCTGTACAATGCAATGTATTTCAAGGGAGAATGGACTAAGAGATTCGATCCTAAGGATACCAAGGACAAGTTTTTCCACAATGCCACGGGAAGAAGCAGCAAGGTACCGATGATGTATAAAACCGAGGGACTGAACGGCTACCGTGCCGATGAATACTCCGAATGTGTCAGGGTGCCTTACGGCAACGGCAATTTCTATATGGAGCTGGAACTGCCGGCCAAGGACAAGTCCGTTCAGGAAGTAATCGAAGCACGGTTAGACGGGAAACGGCCGGAAAGCGTGACGGTTACGGAGATCAAACTCACCCTTCCCAGATTCAAGGTATTATTTGAATTCAATGTCAGCGAGACCTTGAAAAATATGGGGTATGATGCAATCAACGACATGCAGGAATATACCCTGATATCAGGCTCCGCTCCTGGGATGAGTCACATCAAGCAGATGGCGGTAATCGAAGTGGACGAAAACGGCACAAAAGCAGCCGTAGTTACAGGAAACGGAGAACTAACGGCAGAAAGGCCGATGCCAGTGGTGGAACTTGTTTTCGACCGGCCTTTCCTGTACTACATTCGGGAAGCGACCACCGGTGCGACTTTGTTCTGCGGCGTGATAAACAATCTGTAACAAGAATTCCCGACTCCGGTTTGGAGTCGGGAATTCTCTAATAATTAATTCGCTTATTATTAGCCACATAATACAATATCCAGCTGATAACTGACGGATAACTGACGGATAACTGTCAACAAATGTTAAATGTAACATACGGCAGTTATCGTAATTTCAGTTATTTTTCAGTTATTGAAAATTTGGAAACGGCGAATCGTAGGCTTAACTATGCGCCTTAGCCAATACATAACCAACAATACCTGACATACAACATCAACAATTAACGATTTTATCAGATGAAACAACTGTTGAACGCAATCCGCAAGGTGTCGGGACG
>USIY01000122.1 GCA_900554845.1 uncultured Bacteroidales bacterium
ATCTCTGAAATTACATACTTGCGAAACTTAAATAAATATATTTTACAATTTTATATACTTCTTTATATTATCACTGAAAATCAGCAGATTTGTGCGAATAACTAAAAATTCGTATTTTTGCAGTCTGAATTAACCTTAAATTATGAATCCAAGAAAATTACTCATGGCAGTGGGGATGCTTATGACTCTCGCGCTGTCGGCCGCACCGGTGGCCCCTCAATTCAGTTCCGATGACACGGATCACTGGTATCACATTCTGTTCGATTGCGGTTCCGTCTGCATGAAGGAATATGGTCCGGGACAGATTGTATACACCCGTTACGTTGTTCCCGGAGAAAACGGACAGCAATGGCAGCTTATTGGCGACGCCGATGATTTCATTCTCAAAAGCGCTTTGGGCAATTATGCCGTCATGAAGAAAAGTCTCGAGACAACCGACGTACAGAGCGAGGCCACAAGATTCCATCTTCAGCCTTCACCCGACGCAGATTATCAGGATTCGTGGGAAATTGTAGTGACAGAGAAGGAGGATGACTACAATTGCCTCAACCAGAGCGGAGGGGGAGGAACCGGCAAGTCCATCATCTGCTATTTGTCGGGCGAACCCAACAACGCCATAACGTTCCTAAGCGTCAACGATCTTCCTGAAAGTCCTGTCGTGGCGCCGAAGCTGTCGGAATTCAAGGTGACAGGGAGAGAAACCTATACGCCGGAACACCGCAACACGTTGTGGTACCGACTTCCTGTGACATCGCAGAAGGTCAGCGACCCATGGATGGAATATGCACTTCCGATTGGCAACGGCGTATTCGGAGCCATGATATACGGTGGTATCCATTGCGACAGAATCCAGTTCAATGACAAAACCGTATGGACGGGATCTCCAAGAAAGAGGGGGAGTTACCAAAGTTTCGGCGATTTGTACATCGAGGATATATCCAATGTGTTCGGTAACGACGACGACAAGGCTGTGAAGAATTATGTCCGCGATCTCGATCTGGAGGAAGGAAAAGCTAATGTTTACTATACGTCCCCCGATGGCACCACGTCATATACCCGGGAATACATCGCGAGCTATCCTGATAAAGTCGTGGCCGTACACCTTGCAGCAAATAAGCCGGGAGCCATAAATGTCAAGATATCGTTGTTCCCGGGCATTCAGACCGGCATGGTGAACGCGGTGTACAAAGAGGGCGAAGGATCGTTCAAAGGGAAACTGGATTATGTAAGCTATAAAGCGGGTTTCAAAGTAACCTCGGTCACCGGCAAGATCACAACCACCGACAGATATGTCGAGGTAACGGACGCCGACGACCTTACGATTATTCTGACCGGGGCGACCAACTTCGACATCCACTCCTCGAATTTCCTTTCCGATGCCTCGGAATTGAACGGACTTGTCGAAACGCGTTTGTCAGCTGCCGCCGCCAAAGGATGGAACGATATACTTGCCGACCATATCGCCGACCACTCGGCTTTGTACGGAAGGTCATCCTTCAGGATAAACGCCGCTCAAAACGCCCTCCCTGTGGACGAGATAGTGAAAAAATACAACAAGCGCCGCCCCGACCGTCTGGATCCCGACAACTTGATGCTTGAGGAACTTTACTATGCTTTTGGCCGTTATCTGATGATCGGCTGTTCGCGCGGCATGGACCTGCCTTCAAATCTTCAGGGAATCTGGAACAACAGCGACAGTCCCGCATGGCAATGCGACATTCATTCCAACATCAACGTGCAGATGAACTACTGGCCCGCGGAGGTGTGCAACCTTTCGGAACTTCATTTCCCGTTCCTCAATTATGTCTACAGCATGTCGCAGGAACACAACCAATGGAAGGAATACGCCAAGCGTTCCGGACAGACCAAAGGATGGACCTGTTTCACTCAGAACAATATCTTCGGTTACTCCGATTACGCAGAAAATTATGTTATAGCCAACGCATGGTACACTTCACATCTATGGCAGCATTACAAATATAGCCTCGACAAGGAATTTCTTCGTGACAAGGCGTTTCCTGTGATGCGTTCTTGCGTTGAGTTCTGGCTTGAACGACTGGTAAAGGCGGAAGACGGCACATGGGTGGCGCCTAAGGAATGGTCGCCCGAGCATGGTCCTGCGGAAGAAGACGGAACGGCACATGCCCAGCAGATTCTTTACGAACTGTTCTCGTCAACTCTCGAAGCAGCCGAGATTCTCGGCAACGAGGCCAATGTGGATGCCGCTTTCATCAACGAACTGAAAGATAAGTTCAACAATCTTGACAAAGGACTCGCCGTGGAGACCTATAACGGCGAATGGGGAGAGAATATGAACGGCGTCACTTCCGGCATGTCGCTGTTGCGCGAATGGAAAACCAGCGGTTTCACGGCAGGGGAGCAGGGCCACCGCCATCAGTCACATCTTATGGCGATGTATCCGTTCGGTCAGATCACCCCTGAAAGCGAGTTTTTCGAACCTGCGGTTAATTCTTTGGCCATGCGCGGAGACATCTCTACCGGATGGTCGCTTGGATGGCGTATCAACCTTTGGGCGCGTGCTCTCGACAGCGAACATGCCCATAAACTCATCGTCAATGCCCTCCGTCATGCCACAAGTTACGATCAAAGCTCGGGAGCGGGAGGGATATATTACAATCTGTTCGACTCTCATGCACCGTTCCAGATTGACGGCAACTTCGGATATACTACGGGTGTGACTGAAATGTTGCTGCAAAGCTACAACGGAGTGATCCGTCTTCTTCCGGCATTGCCGGCTGAATGGGCCGACGGCAGCCTTAAGGGTGTTCGTGGAGAAGGAGATTTCACCATCGATCAGGAATGGGCAAACGGAACACTCATCAAGGCATATATCCTGTCGGGCAGCGGCCGTGACTGCGTTTTGAACAGTAAGGATATGGCAAAAGCCTCAATTGTGGATTCGGAGGGAAAAACAGTTGAATTCGCAAAGATTGATGACAATACCGTTTCATTCCCTACAACAGCGGGTGGCAGATATATTGTTGACAATTCCGTTAACTCCGGCATGAACGGTTCTGTTTCCGACAATCTGAAAGAACTGAAGATCTCTTTGGCCAACAATATGGTTTATACCAATCACCAGGACGCCGATATAACAGCTTATACACTCACCGGAATCAAAGTGGCGTCTTCCAGAGGATCCTTGGACATTTCCTCCTTTGCAGGAAATGCCCTCATGATAAAAGCTACTCATTCCTCAGGGTGCGCTGTTGTAAAAACAATTGTCAGATAAATATTAAGTACGAACTGTTAAGAATAAATGAATCATAAAGAGATCGAGCTTTTTGAGCTCGATCTCTTTTTTATCCTTTCATCAATTAAGATTACATCAATTGAGATTATTTAGATTTAGAATCTTTCCATTCCGTGGCGTATTGCTCCAGAATCTGACGGATGTATTTTCCGATCTTGACATAATCCTCCTCATTCAAATTGGCAAGTGATACGCGTATCGACCATTTCGGGCCATCGAAGCCATCGCCATTGAGAACCACGGCGCCCGTCTCACTTGCCAGACGGAACACAGCCGACAACGGATTGTAATTATTATTGATATAATCTGCGAATTCCTGACCATAGAGTTCCTTTGCCCATACCATCAGGTCGATCTCGGAATAGTAATCGGCTCTCAAAGGATCATCGGGCATCTTGAATCCGAAGTTGCTCCAAAGAGCGTTATAGCGGTCATGAATGAGCTTGATCATGCGCTTATGATAAATATCTTTGTCGTCGAGCAGAGTGCCAAGCGCCATAAGACACATCTGTATCTGTTGAGGCGTGGACAATCCGGCTGTATGGTTCAAGGCTATCAGACGGCTCTCCGCAACCATGCGGTCGATGAACTTCAGGCCCGGTACATCCAGTGTAAGCGACTGATAGCGTTGGTTCAGCGCTTCCTTCTTGTCCTGGGGAAGTTCGGAGATCAACTTATCGAAAACATTATTTTCGCTGACTGCGGTTACAGACAGACGCCATCCGGTGGCTCCATAATATTTTGAGAATGAGTAGCACGACATGGCGTTATATGGCAGATCGGCCATGAGTGAACGATACCCTTCCACAAATGTGCCGTAAACGTCATCGGTCAGTATCATAAGATTCGGATTGGCCTTCACGACTTCCTTCAGCGCCTCCACAGTCTTGGCGTCGATGGCGTAGCTCGGCGGATTGGAAGGATTTGTTACGAACAACATCTTGTATTTAGGATCCTTCAGTTTGGCAATGTCGTCAGGATCGTATTGCCAGGTATGGATACCGTCGGGAGTCATCACGTCCGCACGGATGTTCATGACAGTATAGTCAAATTCCGCAAGTTCAGGAATTTCGATATATGGGGTGAACACCGGAACCATAAGTCCGATGCAGTCTCCTTTATTCAAAAGGAAATTATGTTTCAGGACATCAAAGCTATAGCACATGCCTGCGGTGGAGCCTTCCACAGCAAACAGATCGAACGTGTCTTCAGGAGGATTTCCGGCGCAAATTGCCCAGTCCAGGAATTTGCGTATGATTATCTCTGTATAGTGCAGTATACGAGGTGGTGTGGGATAGTGGTCGCCGACAATACCGTCGGTCCACTCATAAACCAGATCGTCCGCATCCGCCGACAGTTCCATGAGCGCATATTCATAGGATCGTTTCAAGAAATCTACGCCAGGTACATTTCCATTGTCACGCATCCATGTCTCGAATCGCACTGAAATACCATCTTTTGAAGGTACTCCGGCAATGCCTTCAGGCAATTCAAAAACACGTGAACATTCCTGCATGGCAAACTGACCGAGGGCAAAAAACGCTCGTCGCGCTTCGATTGCAATCCAGTTAGGGTTGCCGCGGCCTGCATTGAGTAGGGTATATGCGGCGTTTTTTACTTTCTCATCAGCCGCTTCGATTATACGGCCTTTCAACTCGAACGGCGACAGTTTCGCCAGTTCGGCATCAAGCTGAGGGTTATTCGTAATATCCATAATTATGTAGTTATTTGACTTTACTTAAGCGAACAATATCACCATCACGACCGCAAACAGGATAAGCAACGTATTGCCGATAGCATATGTTATTGCATATCCCAGACCGGGTACGGATGAATGTAAAGATTCTTCCACCGCACCCAGAGCGGCGGTGGTGGTCCGGCTTCCCGCAACGCAGCCGAGTGCCGTACCGGGACGGAACTTGAACGCATACCTTGCCAAAAGAATTCCGATGACCAAAGGAACTGTTGTGGCGACCGCGCCCCATACAAATATCATCCATCCTACTTGTTCAAACCCCTGCACAAAATGAGGTCCGCATTGCAAACCTACGCAGGCAATAAACATGTTCAGTCCGAGTTCCCGGAAAATCCATACGGCTGACTGAGGAATCTGACCGTAATTCGGACGTCGGCTGTGCCACCATCCAAAAATGAGACCCATGATCAAAGCTCCACCTGAAGTTGTGAGCGATACGGGTACGTTGCCGGCCTTGAAAGACAGAACTCCGATTATACCGCCTATGAGAATGCCGAGCGAAAGGAATATTATATCCGTGGCGGTAGTCTGATTCTCGGCGAGACCTATGGACTTGGCTGCCGTGCTGACATCATAGGGAAATCCTACAAGAGTGAGATAATCACCTCTCTCCACAACAGTATTCTCTCGAACGGGCACATTGACGTTCTGGGCCCGCTTAATCTCGCGTATGATCACACCATGCATGAAAGGCTGCGACAACAGGTCCTTGACGGTTTTTCCGTCCACTTCTTTGTTCCGTACCATGACAGGCGTGATCTTTATTGCAAATTCCAGAAGCTGCGGATCCACCACTTCATCACCGATCCATGATTCTTCTCCGATAATGAATTCCCTGCGTCCGCTCAGAACAACCTCGTCGTCAGGATATATCAGCTGCCCCGGAGCCGGAGTGTCAATAATGTTGCCGTTATGTCGAATTCGGTCGACAAACAAACGTCTGCCTTGCTTGTCCACATAATCTTCCAGTTCCGCGACTTTACGACCAGACGATGTAAACCAAGGATTAGACACCTTGTATGTACGGAAAGTCACTTCACGACGAGATGAGGCATATCCCGGCTGATTAATTAGGCTTTCACCCATCTCCGCCTCCATTTGAACGCAGTCCTGTCGGCATTTTTTAAGTCCTCCCATCATAGCGGGGCCAAGAAACGCTATGATCCATGCGGATCCTGCGGTTCCGAACACATAACAAACGGCATACATTACCGGAATAACATTATCTTGAGCGGTTTTCATGGCCTGTGAAATATCCAGACCGTTGATCGTTTCCTGTCCCACGCCGATAGCCGCCGATATCGTCTGTGCTCCGGCATAGAGACCTACCGCCTCACCGGCGTTATAACCTGCAATTTTTGCCACGAGCCATGACACTCCAAGGCAAACCGCACACATCACACATGCAAATAGGACCTGCGGAAGCCCAGTCTTTTTGAACGATCGGAAAAACTGAGGGCCTACGCTATATCCGATTGCAAACAAAAACAATAGGAAAAATGTGTTCTTCAAAGGAGGAAGAATCTGAACTTCAGGAAACAGAATGCCGAATACCACTCCCACAAGAAGGACGCTCGTCACCGTACCGAGAGTAAGCATCTTGTATTTCAGTTTGCCTATCAAGAAGCCAAGGCATAAGGTTAGAAACAATGCCATTGACGGGTTCTGGACAAAAAAATTATTTATTTAAGTTTCGCAAGTATGTAATTTCAGAGATACGGGCATAAAAAAACGACATG
>USIY01000123.1 GCA_900554845.1 uncultured Bacteroidales bacterium
AAAGATGCCCAAAAGATTAATAAAGATTGCCATAAAGTTTACACTTCTTCAGATTCTTTATTAAACGTAAATTAGTTTAGACAACTTCTATTATTAGTGTGCCATATAATTATTGTCTTAGTGCAATTGAGGTATTTCCTCATTCTCTAAGTAAGGAACAAATTCAAAATATTCATTTGTAGGGTCTAAGGCAGGTCGTTCCACTTTATAGGTTTCTCCACAGCCATTGATTAGAATCAAATCCGGTTCGGCAGATATGAATGACCAATAGATTCCTCCGTCCGGAGCAAAAGTACAGGAATTCGGTTGGAATTTGCTGTTGTCAATTTCTATATCGTTTGCTGTAAACGCATAGTTGTGAGGCTGAATATACATTGTGTATTCTCCCGTATTATTGTTTTTCATCATACGGATGTTTTGAAAAAACAACGTCCCGAGGTTGTTGTTTCTGGCTGCCGCTGCCCTGATGTAATTCATGGAGGGATTAACCATGTATACAAACATGTGTCGGTTCGTGTTTATCTCACAATATATCATGTCGTCGGATAGGCCGTATCCGGCTCCAAGACGCCACATTTGAAGGCATTTGCCAACGTCATGTCTGGTATTGCATTTCGGCATGTCATAAGGTTTTACGGTTTTGATGTCTTCTACTTTTTTCAAAGAATATCCATTAATGAATAATTCGCCTTTTGAATTAATAATATTGAGAGGAGAATTTGAGTCCGCAGTCGTTACATGGCCACTTTGTGTAAAAACGGTCTTGCTTGAAATTCCTGCTGAGGGGATTTCAAGAAAAGCTGTCATTGTAGTGTCGTTGTGACAATAGAATATGCAGATAGAATCTGTTATTACAGCCTCAGCGCTGTCGTTGCTCCAGACTCCTTTTAAAGGTGAAAAACTTTTGCTTGCATTCATTGACAAGTACAAGGTTAAAAGCAACATGGAAAATAGGATTCTTCTCATAAGTGCGATATTATGTAATAAATAATCATTTTATATAAGTAAGTGTTTAAATTTAACCGATAAAATGTGAAGAAAAATCTTTTATACTTTCTGCGGCTTCTTTTTGGCCGGTTTCGGTTTGTCGTTCAGTCGAATATGCCTATATTCTCCTTCACTCCGCACCGGAACCGCCTCAAAAATAAGCTCGCATAAAGTATAAATTAAATTTACACACTTACTTAATAGACGAGATTTTACGAGTAAAAGTATAACCGGAGATACTTCTGTTTCATTTTGTTCTTATGTTCTTATGTATTTTGTGGAATTAGAGAATTATTGTAAATTTGCAAAAGTATAGAGCAATTAGAACAACTGATAATGAGTTTTAGTATTTCATCTAAAATTATCAAACTGTTACGAAAAGACATTTCAGGAGGGGTGAAAGTGACGGGACGGACTTTCATGCCGGCGTTGTGTGCGGCCATTGCTGCTATCCCAGCCATGGCACAGTCCAGTAATGAATTTTCACTTGCAGTCGCTGATGCAGGTAATGGGAATATTATTGTTAATCGTTCGTTCGATGGGATAATGTTACCTATTGAGCAACGTCTTAATTTCGATACGGACAGCACAGTATTGTTTCCTATAGCCAATAATGAACTTGAACATTTCTTTGTAGTTGTTGACAATAGCGAGTCCAATGGTCGAAACAGCAGTTTTTCTTTCTATACTTATGGGAAATCCGCGCTTCGAATAAGTCCTGAGGAACCACATCCCGTCGATGCAACCGGAGTCGCTGCTTCACAATCCGATGCTGTTCATGCGGCCGAGGCACCTGCCAGATTGTATTGGGAATATGTAACAGGGGCATCCTCCACGCTTTGTTTGAGACAGGACACAGTGCCGGCGTCAGTTGAACACAAACTGATAAACTTTGCCGATAGTCTTCTCAGGATAATCAATAATGTAGAGGAGCCTGTACGAACCGCTTTGCGTCAGGAGATGGCACTTAACACACTTAATTTGTGGAATGAAATATATTGGGGCGCGCTCAATCGTATCGGATCGGGAATTAGTTCACATGACGAGAAAGAAGACTGGAGAGATGTGGACGGCCGAATGGTGAAATGGGCTGGACTCGAAAACGAATACAATGCCATGTCCATGATATTCCGGAATATCGCTTCTAACGAATGGAGCAAGCATCTCACGGAAGAACGTATTGATTCTTTGAGAACCGGCGGCCAGCAGGCACTGCTGAAAGCTCGTTTTGACCATTACAGTAAACATTATTCAGGCAAGAACCGGGAATATTTGCTCGCAAATCTCATATATGCGGACACTAAAGATTGCCATTTTACTGTTGGACTTGACAGTCTCTACTCACAATTCAAGGTTCTCTATCCACACAGCGCAGTCGGATTGCTGTTGGATGAGGCGGTGGCTAAAAACATCGCAATTAATTCACCTTCCGACTCAGATCCGGATATCAAATATATAGAAGTAACCGAAGGGGAGACGCTTGATGAAATTCTTAGCAGGTTTGAAGGGAAACCGTTGCTTGTAGATGTTTGGGCTTCATGGTGCGGTCCATGTCGCAGAAGTTTCCAACATGCGGATTTGATACGAAATTTTGCGCATGAGCGTGGAATAGAGTTGCTTTATATATCGATTGATGAACGTGAGGATCGTGACAATGCCGTGCGTAAGCTGGTAAGAGCATACAATCTTAAGGGGAATCATCTGATAATGCCTATGTGGCTTAAACAAGACATATATTCCTTATTTGGCAACAGTGAGCAAGTTCTCAGTATCCCGTCGGTTGCGTTGTTTGACAGCGACGGCAAAATGCTGCAGCCCCGTTTCCCGGAGTCGGAGAATGCTGCAGCATTAATCAAAGCAATCGATAAGGCCTTGACACAGACTCAGTGATAATCATATCTGTGGCAGCATATATCATAGGCGCTTCATTTCGGCTTCTGCAGCCGATGAGCCTTTATATTTGCTCTTGCGTGGCTGAAAACTGTAGATTATATTGAGGGCCACGCCCCGGCGGTCATAGCTTTGGCGTTTGTCAACATAAACACCGTAGGTATTCATTGTCCAGTCATTATTGGCAGTATTGAATATGTCTGTGGCAGACAGTTTGACGGTCAGCGATTTGTTCAGGAATGTTTTTCCGACCGATGCGTCCATTGTGAACCACGATGCACCGAAACGGTTGGTATGCATATCACCCTGTGATCTGCCGCTGATATTGGCTGTAATTGACCATCCATGTGGAAAAGAGAAAGTATTGTCGAAATAATAAGAGAATAGCGGCTTGTTGTATAGTCGATTATCAAGCTGTAGCCATTGCCTGTACATACCTACCGTAACATTCGGTGTCCATCTGCGCACAGGCTGACTCCATATAAGATAGAGACTCAGCACCGAAACATCAATATTGACCGGGTGCATGATTAGCTGGAGGTTGTCGGCGGGATATAGTTGTTTGACGTAAGCATATGTGTCAAGTGCTCGGGTGTAATCAGCCTGGAGCATGAAACCTTTCCACGTGCCGAAAAACTGAATGTCGTGCATCCGCTCGTCATGCAATGCCGGATTGCCTCCCTCTATTTGGTGCAAGCCAACATAATTCAGCGAACCGGTGAGTTGTGAATATGGAGGCTTGACCGTCACCGTTTTATAGCTGAGGCTTATCTGTGATTCTTCGTTAATATAGTAACCGACCGACAAATCAGGCGTTAATAGATGGTCGCAGCGGCTGACATCCTCATCGCGTTTGCCGTCTACCTTGAAATCATAATCGACATATTCATATCTCGCCCCGGCAGAAAGTGAGAACTTGCCGAACATACGGGACCAAGAAGCGAACAAAGCCGCGGAAGTTTGCCGTGCATCAGTCAGGGAAGACGGAATATACTCGCTTACTGAGGTATTAAGCATACGGTAATCAAGAGAAGTGTGCGTATAGGTATCCTGAGTTCCGACTGTAAAATCACCATTCCAAAGAGGGAGATTCAGATATAGCTTACCTGCCCAAAGGGTAGATGTACGTTTATCTGTTGAGTTCACTGCCGGATTAGACGATGTAGGATAGGTAGTTGCGACTATATTACTTTGATATGACCGGCGAAAATCGCCGTCAAAGTGGAGAAGATATTTTTCAGCAAAAGTGTTTTCATAGTAGAGAGAAGCGAGATGGCTGTGTGCCCTTGTATTCCTGTTAATATTACGGCTGATTGCCGGGTTGTCGTTGAGCCATTCGCAGCCTGTGTTTTTGAAGTCACCGCGCTCGGGATTGTAACGGTAGTATGCTCCAAACGATTGAGGTCCGTTGGCATAGTTGAATCCTGCCTTGACAACGCCTGTTGTGGTAGGGTATGAATTGTGCTGAGAACTGCCGACGGTCGTTTCCTTGCCATCATATATGAGAGTATTGGTTGTTACCCCTTTTGCGAGTGAGTTATTGCGATTTATCGTGCCGTTGGCAAAGAGCTCCCAATTGCCGATTCTATAGCTTAGTGCGAGGTAATTTAAAACCGACCATTTGCGGCGACAGTCAAGTAGAAACTGGTCGGTAAGTGACAGCCCCTTCACGAAATTACGCCGTGTCGTGATTTTAAGTACAGCTCCAGTTGTACTGGCGTAAGATGCTCCGGGCGCCATGAGCAATTCCACCTTCTTCAAATTGGAAGACAGCAGCTGTCGCAACTCCTGTTCGTCGCGCATGGGGCGTCCGTCGATATAGATTTCGATATTGCTCTTGCCTATGACACTGACGGAGCTGTCCTCAACCTTTATCATAGGTAACTGAGCCAGCACATCGAGAGCAGTGCCGAGATCGGCAAGATTAGAGCCCGGGATGGTTGATATAAGTGTTGAGCCCACAAGTTTTGTGGCCGGTTGTTTTGCCGTGACAACGACTTCCTGAAGTTCGTGAGCAAGGCTGTCGGTTGCCTCAACGTTCTGGGCGTGGCCGTTTCCAATGATGAGAAGGAAGGCCGGAATTGAAATTAGAATTTTAGATTTCATGCTTTGCAATTTTTTCGCAAAGCAAATGAAAATGCAATAATTTCACCCAATAATTTGTCTGACTTTTATCTGACAAATTCTGACAATGTTACAAATCAGAGGTTTACGCGAAGTTCATATGAGTCGCCCCTGTTGCATACAATCTCAATATCAGCTTTGGCAAGCGCAGTTTTAGTGCGTCTGACGAGGGTATATAGGGATTCTTCGGCATTGCTTTTATTGCCCCAAAGGACCTGGCACAATATCCTTTTCTCCACTTTCCTATCCGGAGCGTCAAGAAGCATCTGCGCGAACCTCCGTTGCATAGGGGTAAGCTTGATGCCGTCGAGCGAAGGAGATGCGGGAATGGCAACAAGTCTTCTTTCGGAAATCTTGACCGCTCTTCTTTTCAAAACAAGCATGCTTGCCATTGATAAAATAGATAGCGAGAACAGAATGCCCGGTAATGTTTGGTCCGAGGCTATGATGATGGATGCCATAGAACAGTCGGCAAACCCCTGTACCTGTATGGCAAGTCCATTGGTTGCCCGCGCAGGTACAAGCATAATGGAATCCGATGCTATTTTGTTTCCTTTGAAGTTAGGCGAAGTATTCTTTTTGTCAACTAATGCGAGTGTGAAGTAAGCCTCGTCTTTCAGAGAATTGTTCCTAAAATTGACATCGGAAGCTTGATAGATCAGTGGCTTGTGGGTTGTTTCGTACATCTGGCGTATGGCGGCAATGGTGTCGGGACGCGTCCATAGTTCACTGTTCTCATTTGCCAGCGAAAGCATTGCGTCATTAAGATCATCCGTTATGCTTTGTTTGGCGTTTGAATAGGATAAGCAACAAGAAATTACCGATGCTATTGTCAAAGCCAAAGGAACGAGCATGCCGTAACGAAGTGTTGAACCGTTATTTACAGGTGTATTTTCTTGCTTCATAGAAATAGTGGAAATTACATTGATAACAAAGTTACATCATTATTATGAATTAAACAAATTCGTTTAATGTTTTAAAAAGTATAGCCGACGGACAGAAAAACACTCTGACTCAATTGCTTTTCTGGCACCCTGAACTTTTCGCCATCATATAATGTCACATTCCTTCGTCCCGAATAATAATCGAGATTGGAAATATAGTATCCCGCTCCTATTATGAAACTGTCTATGGCAAAGTTAACCGAACATCTGGCATTCCAATAAAACCACTGCAAACCTTTGTTTGGGAATTTCTTATAATCAACTGTGTGACCTACATTCCCTTGGAACTCCTTTATTTCATAAGTCAAAGAGTTACGAAACGGGCAGGCAAAACTAAGTCCAGGTTCGGCCTGGAACCAAAGCCGGTAATAATTGTCGGCGCTTCTCCATACATTGGGTGAGCGAAAAACGACAGACGGCTTTAATATTACCCAGGCAATGTCTCTTTCGTTTTCAGTTAGTTCGGCCTCATATCCGTCAATCATCGTAAAACGACTTGGTTGATTATACTGTCCTGTCAATTCCACACCCAAAGAAATACCTATATATTTATGAAAATTCCAGGTAATGGATGGTTCCAGTTGCCAAGCCTGTTCGTTAATCAGATACAGACCGCCATACAGCGTGCCCTGCCACTGTTTCCGTTCATTTTCCTGGGCATTTGTCTGTAAATATGAACCGAAAATAATCAATAATAGGGAGAATATGATTCTGTTCATTTTCCGTCTCAAGAATCTGTTCCTTTGGAATAATACTTGATAAGTAGCTAATAAAAATTAATGATTATATGTAGCTTATGGAACTTAACATGAAA
>USIY01000124.1 GCA_900554845.1 uncultured Bacteroidales bacterium
TTCGCGCGCCTTCCGGGCCGTCGCGGGGCTGCAGATGCTGGGGCGTATGTACTGTATTGCCAGCGTTGAGTCCTTGCCGTCCTCGTCGATGAGTCCGCGCATCAGGTGCGGCCGCACATATTTGCCGTCGTTGGCGATGGCGTTGTAGACCGACAGGGTGAAGAGGGGAGGGAGCTCCGTGTTGTAGCCGTAGGCCTGGCGCGCCAGGTCAAGGTGCCGGGCAGTCATGGTGATGTTGTTGCCGCGGCTGTCCTTGTCCACAAGACGGCGGATCCGCGGCGTGCATTCTCCGGCTATGCCCGAGCGTATCGGCTCGAAGAAGCCCAGGCCGGCCAGCCGGTCGTACCATTTCTCGGGATTCTTTGCGTATCCCCGGAAGATTACGCGGGCTATGCCGGTGTTGGAGGATTGCTCTATCACTTGCTTCATGCTCTTCGGGCCGGAGCCGTGCGGGTCGTTGGTGCGCATGAAAGGGGAGCAGTCCACCATGTCGTTCACGCTTTTCACCAGGCCGTCCTCGAAGGCTATCATCAGCGAGATCGGCTTCATTACCGAGCCGGGCTCGAAAGGAAGCACGGCGCGGTTCAACGCCTCGCCGTAGGTGCCGTCATCAAGACGCTCTATGTTGGAGATGGCTTTGATCTCGCCGGTCTTAACCTCCATCAGTATGGCCGTGCCCCATTCGGCGTTGGCCTGCGAGCAGATGTCGTGCAGTTCCTCCTCCAGCATGTCCTGGAGGTCGATGTTGATGGTGGTGCGTATGTCGTAGCCGCGGCGCGGGGGAGTGCTTATCCAGTTGCCGATGCCGTGGGCCATAGGAACTTTTTTGGCGAGGCCCGGCGTACCGTAAAGCAGCGAGTCGAGGTCCTTCTCCAGTCCCGAATAACCGTGGATCTGTTTCGTCCGGTAGTTCTCGTTCACGCGGCCTATGCTCCGGAAGGCCATGCGCCCGTAGGGATACATCCTCTTGTTGCGGGCCGTCTTGTAGAGAGGGGTGTTCCTCGTCTTGTTCCATTTGCGGATGAAGGGGAAATTCTTCACCCTTTCATAATCCTCCAGCGAGCCTTTCTGCACCAGCCGCAGGGAGCGGCTGCGCCGGTCCGGATCCTTGTCGAACTCGCGTTTCAGTTTGGTGCGCCATGAATACTTCGCCAGGGAGTCGGGATTGTTGCCTATGTTTCGGCGCCTGGGGTAATATTTGTCGAGGGAGTCGGCCAGGGCGTAGATGGAGTCTTTGGGGATCACCTGCATGTCGCGGATCTTGCGGTGGCGGAGGTCCAGCAGGATGTCGAACACGCGGAGGTTGCACGCCAGGATGTTGCCGTTGTCCGACAGCAGGTTGCCGCGTTGCGGGGCTATGGTGTCCACCTTGGAGAAGATGGCTTTGCTCTGGCGGTTCCAGGCCTTAGCCTCGATCACGGTGGTGTTGAACAGCTTGACAAGGATGGCCGCTCCCACCAATATGCAGAGCACCACGATGAACGCGTAGCGCCCGAGGATATGTTTCTTGTTGTTTTGTTTCTTTTTCTGTGCCATGGTTGCAAGTCGTTATCGGTTGATGTTCTCTTCCTCGCTGAGGCGGTAGGGGGGCTGTTCCTGGAACTCCAGGGGGAGTCCGCGGTCATGGACCATTTTTTTCATCTCCGTCTCGCGTATCAGCGACATGTATTTGGATTTCTCCTCCAGCATGATGCTGCGCGAGCGCTGCAGTTCGGTGGTGAGGCTCTTTATCTCCTCCATCTTGGTCTTGGTCTTGTAGCGCAGTCCCATCAGCGCAACGATCACCACCACTATCACCATTATGAGCCATGCGTTGGTCTTGAAGAATTCCAGAGATATGGACTGGCCGTAACGCAGCTCGTCGACCCATCCGGGCGACTTTTTTTTCTTCTTGGAGTCGTTCTTTTTTTTATTTATGTTTTTGGCGGGAGCCATGGTTGGTAGTCGTTTTGATTAGGGGTTCAGCGGTCGGTTTTGTCGGACAGTTCGGCCACACGCAGTTTGGCGGAGCGGGAGCGGGGATTGCGTTCCACTTCCTCGGCGTCGGGAACGATGGGGGAGCGGGTTATCGTTTTCCAGGGAGAGAGCACATGTCCGTAGAAATCCTGTTCCACCTTGCCCTCGATGTTGCCGGAACGCAGGAAGTTCTTCACCAGCCGGTCCTCGATGCTGTGGTAGGTGATCACGGCGAGCCTTCCCCCCGGTTTCAGGACTTTCAGGGAATTGTTCAGGAAAACCCGCAGGGAGTGCATCTCGTCGTTTGTTTCGATTCGCAGCGCCTGGAAGGCCTGTGCGAGGTCTTTTTTTAGGCTTTTGGGGTTCAGCAGCGGGGAGAGGGTTTCCGCCAGTTGTGCGGTGGTGAGGATAGGGGCGACCGCGCGGCGTTTCACGATTGCGGCGGCCAGCTGGCCGGTGCGTTTCAGGTCGGTGTAGGCGCGGAACATGTTGTCGAGCTCTTCCTGCGGGTATTCGCGCAGTATGTCGGCGGCCGTGCGTTCGCCGCTGCGGTTCATGCGCATGTCAAGGGGAGCGTCTTCGCGGAAGGAGAATCCCCGCGAGGCGTCGTCGAAGTGGTGGAACGATACGCCGAGGTCCGCCAGGATGCCGTCCACCTTGCCGACATCGTAAAAGTGCAGAAAATTGGGTATGAAGCGGTAGTCGGAATGTACAAATGTAAATCGGGGATCGTCGGGAGCGTTGCGGAATGCGTCGATGTCGCGGTCAAAACCGTAGAGACGTCCCTTGGGACCGAGACGCTCAAGAATGGCGCGGGAGTGTCCCCCGCCGCCGAATGTGGCGTCGATATACACACCTTCCGGCTTGATTTCCAACAAGTCGAGTGTCGGCGTCAGCAACGCCGGTATGTGATAGGTCTCTGTGGTCATGCTTCAATAATCCCCTTTGCGCGAATGCTTGTTGTTCTGTGACGCTTCGATGAAAAACGGTGTTTCTATGCTTATAAATACCAACATCTTTCTTTGGGGTGTAAAGTTAGTTATTTTTTGTAAACTATTTACAAATAAAAACAGTAAAATTCTCTCGAATATCAAAAAAAGTTATCAACAGGTAGCTATCTTGTCTTCACGCAGAGCCCGCGCGCAACAGGGATTGTCGGTGCGAGGCGCCGGGTTTAAAGCACGCAGAGCCGCGGAGATCGCAGAGGCAGCGCGGAGGATTTGAGCGCGTCTCAAGAACTATTTCTTGCGCCAGCCGCCGATGGTGAGGCCCACGGATAGACCAATCACGTTATAGCCTTTGCGGACTATGACGCCGTAGCCCGTGAAGCGCACCCAGCTGAACAGCTCCACTCCGAATTTAGGGATAAAACTCACAGCGCGGCCGTCGGTGGGGTACGGATGGGTGAAGTCATGTCCGTCCGTGGAATAGAAAGAAACTCCTAAACCCAGTCCGGCAAAAGGATTCACCTTGCGTCCCTGGCGGAAGTTGTAATGCGAGACGGCGCCTATCGAGAACATGCTGTTGCTCTGATCGGGATCAAAGTTGGAGCTTTCCGCAAAGGCAGGGGGGAAGTGCCCGGTGAAATCATAAATCGTTGCATCCAAGCGTAGAAATCCACCCACATCCCACGGAGTTCCCTTGATGTTTCCTCTCAGCTCGAGGCCAAACGCCCCGCTTACGCCGCTGTTGGTGTCATGATATTTGAAGCCGGTGGCAGCGCCGAAATATAACTCGGCTGTTCGTCCTCCAAAGTTATATTTTTTTAATTATTTTCCCAAATCCTTGCGGTCATATTTTAGTATTTATCCCATTAGTATTCAATAATATGTGAAATAGATAAAAGATAAGTGTCCCCCTCCGCTCCCAACTCTTCGTTTCAACAACAGAAGAGGTTGCGCCAACCGGCACAACCTCCGTGAATCATTGACAAAGCTCTGATCGCAAGTCAGGGTATTCTCTTACTTATCACGCTCATATGCATTATCATATTCCGGTCCACGCACATCGGGGTCCGGTCATCTGACCATTATCTTCCTGCCGTCCCTGATGTATATTCCTGGACTGGCCGTCTCCGGATTCACCTCGCGGCCCTGGAGGTCGTACATCGGAGCCGAAGCATCGTCCGTGACTGCCTTGGAGCTGCCAGCTACACCGCTGTTGCTCTTTTTCCTTAAGCAAGGGTTGACCATATAGTCCACATCAGGGAAATATTCTTCGTGATCCTCAATCCAACCGTCGTAAAAACGATCGATCGCACCGTCGTTGTCCGCGTACCAGAAAGCAACGGGGTCTCCGTTTACGCTGGGGCAGGACATCAATGCGTCCCTGTAATACGAGAACATGATGGCACCCAGGATGCCTGTGGCAAATGATGCACGCATACCTACGATTGTATAATCGCTAACGTAGGAGCTGTAAAAGACTGTCCCGCATTTGAAATACACCGGTTCGCCTTCGGAATCCTGGAGTGTCTGGACATCTTCGAGGTCAAAATACATCCCATTGTCCTTGCCTTTGATCCATGCGTCGGGGTATGCCTCGAATATCCCTTTTATATAGATGTCGTTGTTGTCCCGGACCACTGTCACGTCGCGCATGATGTCGTGGTATTCAGGCCCTGAATACTCCAATGCTCTGCACCTGTAATCGTCATAAGTAAGTTGCCATGCCTCTTCGGCAAGACCCGCAGGAGGGACGATCGGTCCTATGGCGTCAGAATCCGGTGCAAATGTCGTCACAATGGTAACAATGGCCATAAGCTTCAATATAGATCTCATAAGCAGTCGCAATTAAATTATTAATTGATTAGCAAGATTTAATAATTTTATTTATTAGGGGTAAAGTCTCCATAATATACCAGATTGACGAACGATGCGGTATTGGATACGGACTGACCAAACGGTTTGTCTGTCCATCCATAATCGGGGGTCGTGCTTCCTGCAAGATAGTAGGCGTTGCAACTTCCTCCCCATCCCCATACGAAATAAAGGTATCTGTCCGTATGTGTTACGGTACCATCATTGTTCTCGAAATGATCCACATACATTGAGCCGTCAACCACCCATTGATGGCCTTCGGACGGGTTATCCTTGTCTGTGCCACAAATCAATATGGGCTTTCTCTCTTCTTCCTTACCGGAAACATATTTGTAAGGCCAGTCATCGCTCCAGTCACCCGGCGCGCTGTAACCCCATTTTTTTAATACGGGAATTACATTTTTTCTTTGTGTCGGGCTACCCTCAGGAGCAACGCCATACGTAGTTTTTAAATTGTCCTGCGACCCCAATGTGAAGACAAGAGACGCTATTGACCTATATGCGTAATCACCATTTATGTAACTGTAAGGGTTGCTTTTGATTGTCTGCCAGTCAAATGAGACCGAACCATTAGCATTAGGCCATTCATAATGGGTCATGACCATGCCTACGGATAAAGGCACGCAACCTACATATGCATGCTCATATCGGTTATTGGCAGAGCACCAAAGCGAAGGACAAAAACAATTATAAGGAGATATTTGGTCCCAATTACGGACGTTCTGATTAAGAACCGGGGGGTGTTTGGTAATCTCGGGTTCTTTTGCCACAGCGAGACTCAAAAATTCGACATCATGCGCGCATAAGTTTTTAATGTAGAATTTCAGGCCTCTGTTGAATGCGGTATCAGCGAATTGGAAACGGCCCTCCTCTGCAATAGCTATCATTTTCTTCAAGCCTTTTTTCTTTCGTACATTACAAATCCCTTATTGTACGCATAGTTTACGGCGACGATGGTGTCCATGCCTTTCTCTGCCGGATTTTGGGCTCGTGTCTTGCGGGGTACGTAGAGCTGAACATCCTCTACCTCCAGATCTGTTCCGCGGGTCCGTGGAAACACACGTGACATGCAGTTGTTGGCGAATTCTTCACTGTCCTTATTGCCGATTAATTCGTTGATGACAGAAGACTGCATTTGATCGATGTCCGATTCCATATCGGATGTACAAGCCGCCATTGTCAAGGTAACTAATAGTAAAGAGGAAATGAGTTTTAAATTCATGTTTTAAATAGTTTTGTTTGTTAGTGTCGGTTCATGTTGTAATGAATGCATTCATTCCTCAAGATTATTGTTCATATGTCCATAGGCATCTGATTAGTGTTATTGTTGTTCTACTCGTTTCGCTTTTCAGTTCCGCGCTTGTTATACAGTCAGGTCTGTGTAAATGATTGCCAATATATTCTTAATTCTCTTTCAGTATAATCTGAACACCGGACTATAGATGTCTTGCGCTTTCTTTATTGTATGTTTCCGATATAAATGTAATCTTCTGAATACAATTTGACGAGGCCTCTGGGAGGTGTGTTGAGGACGTAATCCACAAAGAGTGATTCATCCGCAAACGCTACTATTGGTGAGGTATCTTCATCATTCCATATTTGATAGGATTCTATATCAGATGTGTCCAGTTGCTGAATGCCGTTTTCTCTGTCCACATAACAATACAGAACTGGGGAAGGTACACGTTTCCAAAATTTACCCAATTCATTGGGATTCCTTGGAGTTTTCTTTAAAACAATAGTTCGTCTTGGTGTATTTGCCGCTTCCATTGAATAGGGAGCCGCTACAAGAAGAATAAGAGCCAATATGGTCAGCAAATTTCTCATAAAATTTATTTTTGGTTTCATGTCGCAAAGATAAAATGTGAAAATATAGCTTCCAAATTTTTGATGATTGAATATAGATTGAAATGTGATTGAAAAATGATTGAAGTTTATAAG
>USIY01000125.1 GCA_900554845.1 uncultured Bacteroidales bacterium
ATAAAGGCCTTGAAAAGGCCTTGAAATATCGTCCTGCGGACAAAGGGACGTTTACTGACAGAAGAACAAAAAGACTATGCGTGTAAATTCTTTTGTCCTTATGTTCTTTTGTCAAAAAATAAATAAGGGTTGTCGTGTCGGAATAACTTTGGCCGGAGGTTTGGAGAACCTCCTTTCCATAACACGGTAACACGGGAGACTCGGAAGTCTCCCCTCCGGGTTAATGGTGCTTTTTGCTCCAGTCAACTAAGTTGCGGAGGAATTCCTGGAGTTTGTCGCCATAATTTACTTCGGCGGCGTTCTTCTGCTCTTCTTTGAACGACAGAGCTGCCTCTACGTCCAGCTTGCCGCTGTGATCCGGAACTCCGACAATGAACTCGGCTACCATTTCGTTGATCTGTTTGCCGTCTTTAGAGAGAGTTCCCTGATAGGCCATACGGCCGACGCGGTCATCCTTGGGATGAGTGAAGCAGATCACCTGCGCGTCAACGCGTGTTCCGTCGGCCATGGTGTAATTGAACTGGGCCTTGTCGAACAGATGAGGATCGTTGTCGCTTGAGTCCAGATATTGAATATCCACTATGGAGTCGCAGAAACGAGGCCATACGCTTATGTTATCAAGATTGCGCCATATACGTTCGGGGGTGATTCCTTCTTCCATTACTCCGGCGCTGGCAAACGTCTTGCTGTCTTCCTTAGCGTATCCGGGTTTGAATTTAATCTTATCGGTTATCATAGCATTGAAATAATTATGAAGTGACTGAATATTTTGCCACTTCTTTAATATAATAACCGTTCACATACCCTCTTTTGTTCACAAATAACGGCAGCTCCGTGAAAAGCTGCCGTTATTTTATCATTATTCTTTAAGGAGATCATTCAGCTGCCCATGCTCCACCAGGAACCCGTCGTGACCGAATTGAGAATCGATCTCACAATAGCGCGCTCCGGGAATCATCGCAGAGATGCGCCGCATGTCGGCCGGCGGGAAGCATAGATCGGTGGTCAGCCCCACCACAATGGTCGGCAATGAAAGTTCCGAAAGCACTTTCTCCACTCCCCCTCTACCGCGGCCTACGTCATGGGTGTCGAATGAATCGAGAATAGACACATATGAATAAGCGTCGAAACGATTCACGAGTTTTTCGCCCTGATGCTCCTGATAGGACTGGGCGCGGTGTATCCGACCCAAACGATAATCCGGCAGGTCCTGCTGAGTGGCATTATAGCCTGAGGGACCGCGATATGTCAGCAGTCCAAGAGCACGTGCAGCGGCCAGTCCTTTGGCGCCTGCGTCAGCGCGCGCCTCGCCATAAGTCCCGTCGGCAAATATCGCCATCCTCTGCGTCTCGTCGACGGCTATAAGCCATGGCGAAGCCTTGACGTCGGAAGCGATGAACACCAGTTCATCAAACCGCTCCGGTTCCATCACGGCCCATTCAATGGCCTGGAATCCCCCCACACTGCTGCCCACTATCCTGTGGATGCGCCGCAAACCAAGAGCGTCGGCAAGGAGAATATGGGCACGCACTATATCGCGGATCGTAACTTTGGGAAACGCATCGAAATAGGGTTTCCCCGTTGCCGGATTCATCGACATCGGCCCCGTCGTACCGTAGCATGATCCAAGGATGTTGGCGCAGATCACAAAGTAACGTTCGGGATCAAGAAATCTGCCCTGCTCCACAGTATGCGGCCACCAGTCCGACACCTCGCTGTTAGCCGTCAACGCATGGCACACCCACACAACGTTGTCGCCTCTGTCGTTGAGTTTACCGTACGTATGATACGCTATGGTCAGTCCGGGCAGCGACCCTCCCATCTCCAGCTCAAACGGCTTATCATAAATATACTTTTTCGCCTCCACTTACTTTCTGGTAATAGATTCATATAATCCGCGCGTGGCATCCTCAAGCATGTCGAGCACCAGTTCGAAACCTTCCGATCCTTCGTAATAGGGATCAGGAACATAATCGTAACGTTTGTTACGGGCATCCGAAAAGAATTCAGACATCATCACTACCTTATCACGGTCCTCGACAAGAGGGGCCATGTGGCGCAACCGCTCGTAATTGGAGGCGTCCATAGCCAGTATCATGTCAAACTCCTCGAAATCGGAGGCATTCACTTTACGGGCTTGATGCGTGAGACTATATCCGCGACGACGGGCATGCAGTCTCATTCTTTCATCCGGCAACTGGCCCGCATGACCTCCGTACAGGCCGGCGGAATCCAGCTCAAATCTGCCCTCATCCCCGTGACGTTGCACTTCCTGACGCATCAGTTCCTCGGCGGCCGGCGACCGGCATATATTGCCGAGACACACGAACAAAAGCCGTACCGGCTCATTCTTTTGATATCTTTCCCTTAATCTCTTTATCGTTTTTTCCATTCCAATCTAATCTTTATTTCCCTATCAGCCTCCGGACTTCAGCCAGAAACTCGGAAGAGGGCATGTCATAGCTTAACCAGTGTATCGGAGTACCGCGTTTCACCATTCCGCGGAACCAGGTCATCTGACGCTTAGCAAACTGATGGATGGCAATCTCAAGCTGACTTACCATCTCCTCATACGACATTTTCCCAATCGCATACAGCGTGACATATTTATATTCAAGACCGTAATATATCAGATCATCCGCCGGTACACCCGAATTCAATATACGTCGGATTTCATCCACCATACCCTCTTCAAGACGCTGCCTCAGCCTGGCGGAGATCCGGGTTCTCCTTTCCTCACGGGGAATATCCAGTCCGACCACCACACAATCCAAAGGACGCGCACCTTCATAGGTAGCCTCCAGCGCTTTTTCAGGATACATTCTGTAATATTCCTGGATCTCGATAGCCCTGACGGCCCTTGCCTTAGTGTCGATGTCGGTGACGTTGTGCAGTTCCTTGTAGCCTCTCAGAATGTCGGCGAGCCGTTCGAGCGTATATCCAGCCAGTCTGGTCCTCAGTTCGGGATTCTCGGGGACTTCAGGCAAACGGACTCCCCTAACGGCGTTCTCAACATACATCCCGGTTCCGCCGCAGATCACGGGGACTTTCCCACGGTCGCGGATTTCGTCGTACACCTTTCTGAAATCCTGAAGATACTCGTGGAGATTATATTTGTCGCCCGCTTCACGAATATCAATAAGATGATAAGGAATCTCTCCGTACTCATCAAGGTCCTTGCCTGTGCCGAGGTCCATGTCGCGGTAGACCTGTCTGGAATCGGCCGAAATAATCTCGCCGCCGAACTCCAATGCTATCTCTACTGCACGTCGGGTCTTGCCGCATGCCGTAGGACCGACCACGGTCACCGCCGGCCCCTCATACCGTTCCGCGGTTATCGACGCCACGGTGTCTCCTGCTTTTGTTTTGAAAACTTGCGCATCAACCGGCGCATATGGAAGCCCTTGGTATCGCTGTTGAACATCGACACCCGTATCCATTTGTCATCCTGAAAATCGTAGTCGTTCTGACGAATTTCCTCCAAAGTAAACGTGGGCTGGTAGGACTTGACCTTAATCTTTCGGAAACCTCGGTCGTCGAAAATTTTCTGCGTCAACACTATCGTGGCCATGCGCGACATGTCTCCCAAGAAAGTGCTCGACATCAGAGTGGGACTCGAATTATATATATTCTTGATCCGGTTGAAATCCATCCATTCGCCGGCCAACCTTACTTCGGGATAATCCTCCGGAGTTCCGTCAAGAAAATAGAAGTAACGCAGCAGGCTGTGTTTCTCCAAATCCGGACTCTTACGCCCGAAAAAGAAACGCAGATGTCCCGGAATCCGAATCATCGACGAGATGATTCCATTGACCTCCGCAGTGGTGATTCCGTTCACATTTCTCTTCGTGACAAAAGGAGTGTCGATAATTTCACGGTAGGGCATTCTCGGATCCATTATCTTTGTGTTCACATATATGCTGTTGGCGCATATCACATAGAACCGCAGATAAGTCTTTGTGGTCATATCGCTGAGTTCCTGCTCGGTGATGATATTCCCCTCTTCCTTCAGGTCGAGATAGATGCTGTAATACCTCAAGGCAAAGTAAAGCTCATCGATTACTATACAGAGAAGATTAAGCCATAGCATAATATACTTGTCCCTGGAATTCACATCCGCGGATTTGTCATAATATGTGAAGTAATACACCCACACAATGACACTCATCACAAGAAACAGACAGAAAAGATTAAACAGCTGAACTTTGTTCTCTTTATGCAGCAATTGACCGAAACGGCCGCGGTCGATGGACAATCCGTTCTTGAACTTACAGTCGTTGCAGAAATTCATGGAATTCCCACGAATCAACATAAAACCGATTACCAGACAGCATATCGGGTTATACATCAGCGAGGGGATATAGGGAGGACTGAAGAAAGTCAGCTCCTTGGGAAGACTGAATATCCCCCATATATAAAGGATATTGATGACAATCGTGATGAACGCATAGGTAATCATGCTGTAGAAAAGCGCATAGACCACCAGCATGCATGAAGGATTTGATTCAATACGGCCGTTATAGAGCATTGTATACAGCACCGCGGCTCCGATCAATGTTATAATCGGTGAGAAATAGTAGGGCAAAACCTGGGCTATAAACATCGAGACAAGCACAATCAACAATCCCAGGCTCAGATTCTTCCAGAAACTGAACAACCGTGAACTATTTATCTTATCAAGATCCTTCATCTTTGATTCAATTAATCGTCATTCCTCCACAATGCCCGTCACTTCATCCTTACATTCAGAAAATCGGCGATCTTTCGGAACAGCATCGTACGAGCGTTGCACAGAGGCAAGCTGTGCTCGAATCCCGTCAAGGCCATCATGTCGAACAGTTGTCCTTCCGAATAGAGTTTTGAAGTATATTTTAAAGTATTGTAGAAATGCACATTGTCATCGCTTGTTCCGGACATTATCAGGAGATGGCCCTTGACGTTCTGCGTGCGGTTCAACGCAGACGACGTCTCGTAACCGGACTGGTTCTGTCCCGGCGTCAGCATATATCTTTCAGTATAAATAGAGTCGTAGAAATGCCAGTCGGTGACAGGAGCCATCGCGATTCCGGCCTTGAACTTACAAGCGGGATCACCGAGCTCCATAAGGGTCATATACCCGCCGTAACTCCATCCGAAGCACGCGGTGCGTTCGGCGTCGATATACGACTGCCGTGACATCCATTCCGCGCCGGCGAGCTGATCCTGAGTCTCCAGCACTCCGAGCTGCTTGTAGACGCATGTGGCCCAATTACGGTCACGGTTGCCTGTTCCGCGTCCGTCGACAGCCACCACAACATATCCCTGAGACGCCAGGTAATAGATGCCTTCCATACGCCATGCGTTAAGCACCTCCTGGGAGTCCGGGCCGTTGTACTGGTACATAAGCAACGGATATTTTTTATTCCGGTCGAATCCGATCGGCTTGATCATGAACGCATTCATCTCCTGACCCGCTGCATTGGGTATCCTCAGGAATTCCTTCTTCGGGGCAGAGGCATACTTGGCGGCGTAAGCGGCGTTGTTCTCCACCTCCACCAAAGTCTTGCCCTTGTTGTCGCAAATGGTATAGACGGGAGGAGTCAAGGCATCGCTGTAGGACCGCAGATAATATTTGCAATCCTTACTGAACCACGCGGTCTCCGTACCGGGCTGATTGTTCAGCAAAGTCACTTTGCCTTTCAAGTCGACGGAAGCAAGATTCCTGTTGATCGCTCCGAGTTGCGTGGTGCGGATATACGCTGTTCCGGTCTGAGGATCCCTGCCGTAATAATCAGTGACGTTCCATTCGCCGCTTGTCAGCGTACGGCGCAGATTGCCGTTGTAGTCATATTCGTACAGATGGCGATATCCGCTTCTTTCGCTTCCTATGACAAAAGTTTTGTCGCCGTAATCCACCATCTGGTAAGCCGAAGGACTAAGCCACGCGTCGCTTTTCTCCGAGTACACGAGCCGCGCCACAGTGCTTCCGGGATTCACCTTGTAAAGTCTCAGGTCATTCTGGTCACGGTTCAGCACCATCACCATCAGATTCTCGCCCGCACCGTCGAAATCAATGGCGGGGACATAATCCGCTCCGATCTCGATATCCATCTTTTTTGTGGTCTGATTATCCACATTGTAGGCCATCACCTCCACCGTTGAATTGGGAGCGCCGGCCAACGGATACTTGTAGGAATAAGCCTCCGGGTATGCGTCGGACAACGGTTTGTCCTCGCAATAAGATTTATAGACATCGAAGTTATAGACCGGCACCTGGCTTTCATCGAATCTGATATAGGCCAATGTGTTGTCGTCTTTGCTCCAACGCATAGCGGTCTGCATTCCGAATTCCTCCTCGTACGCCCAGTCGGGTATGCCGTTTATAATCTTACGCTCGGCGCCGTCCTTGGTTATTGCTTTGTCGGATCCGTAATCCAGACTCGCTATCCAGATGTTGTTGTCGCGCATATATGCCACCTGCCGGCCGTCATGACTTAAAGTGGCGCCTCTTTGCGGTCCTCCGGCCGATACCCGCTGGATTGTCCCGCGGAAAGTATCGTAAACGTAGTACTCTGCAGTGAAAGAATGACGATATATCTTGTTCACTTCGTTCCACAACAGCACTTTACGTCCGTTTTCTGAGACTGAGTAGCCGTCGAAACCGTCAATCTTCACATCCCCTTTCTGGGAATCGAGAGAGAAGAGAGTACCTGTCTTTTTACCGGTTTTATAGC
>USIY01000126.1 GCA_900554845.1 uncultured Bacteroidales bacterium
TCGCTGAACCTGTCGTCACCGCCGCGATTCACCGTCGTGGCGAATTATGACGAGGCAAAGCGGGAGCTTGCCGCCAAAACTTTCGACATGATCATAGCCATGCCGGGTGTGGATGTGAGCGAGACGTTCCGCGAGGCCATCGAAATAGACAGAATGTATCCGCAGATACCGTTGGTCGTGCTTACCCCCTTCAGCAAGGAGGTGCGCCGGCGTATAGCCAACGAGGATTTGCGCGGTGTGGATTATGTGTTCTCTTGGCTTGGGAACGTAGACTTGATACTGGCCATCATCAAGCTTCTGGAGGACAAGATGAACGCTGAGTACGACATTCTGGAAGTGGGCGTTCAGACAATTCTGCTTGTGGAGGACTCCATCCGTTTCTACAGCTCGGTTTTGCCTTACCTTTATAAATTCCTCCTGAAACAGAGCAGGAACAACAGCACGGAGGCCCTGAACCAGCACGAGGCATCCTTGCGCATGCGCGGTCGCAGCAAAGTTCTGTTGGCGCGTGATATGGAAGAGGCGCAGGCGCTTATCGACAAGTACGGCGACCATATACTCGGCCTCGTCACGGACGCCCGCTTCCCGATAAACGGGGAGAAAGATCCCCATGCCGGTATGAAACTCGCGGAGTATCTGCATGAGCGGGCTCCTTATGTGCCCGTCATCATGGAGAGTCAGGAGGCCGCCAACCGTGAGGAAGCAGAAAAGGCCGGATATACATTCCTCGACAAGAACAGCAAGACATTTCCACAAAAGCTGCGCAATGCCGTGACCGATCAGTTCGGTTTCGGTGATTTCATAGTCCGTTATACTCAGACCGGACGCGAAATGATGCGCATACGCAATCTGAAGGATCTGCAGAACGGTATATTCGAGATTCCTTCTGATCTGCTGAATTATTATTGCAAAAGAAATTTCATAAGCCGTTGGCTTTATACGCGTGCGTTGTTCCCCATAGCCGAGGCCTTGAAGGACCGTGTTGTGGTGAGCGTGGACGAAGCTCCTATGGTCCGGAAGCTCGTCTTCGAGTGCATAGTGCGTTACCGACGGATGAAGAACCGTGGCGTCGTTGCGGAATTCGACCGTAACAATTACGACGACTACAGCAACTTCGCGCGTATAGGCCAGGGATCGATGGGGGGCAAAGGCCGTGGCCTGGCTTTCATTGATCAGATTATTAAGCGACATCCGGAGTGCGATAATTTCGACGGCGTGCAGATAACCATTCCTCATACGGTGGTGATCTGCACCGATATTTTCGATGAATTCATGGACACCAACAATCTCTACGAGATAGCGTTGTCCGATGCTTCGGATCAGGAGATTCTCGACGCGTTTCTGAAAGGGCGATTCCCCGAGAGCGTCCGCGAGGATCTGGCGGCATTCTTCGAAGTGGTCCATCGTCCTATGGCCGTCAGGAGCTCCTCTCTGCTTGAGGATTCGCATTACCAGCCCTTCGCCGGAATCTACAGCACTTATATGATACCGTTCCTGGAGGACAGCGAAGCTCGTCTGCATATGCTCGTTTCCGCTGTAAAGGCAGTGTACGCATCGGTGTTCTACTCCGATTCAAAGGCTTACATGAACGCCACCAGCAATGTGATCGACCAGGAGAAGATGGCGGTGATCCTTCAGGAAGTGGCCGGAAACGACCATGAAGGATTTTATTATCCCAATTTCTCAGGAGTAGGGCGCAGCCTGAATTATTATCCTGTGGGTGCGGAAAGGAGCGAGGAGGGCGTCATTGAGGTGGCCGCCGGACTTGGAGAGTACATTGTGGACGGAGGCAAGGCTCTCCGCTTTTCACCGGCGCATCCGGGACATGTAATGGCCACTTCAACGTTGGAGGGGGCGTTGCGCGACACACAGACCTATCTCTACGGTCTTAAACCGAATCCTGTCTGCGCGGATGATTTCACAACAGACAATAACTTCAACATATCCAAAATACAGGTGGCGGACGCATTCAAGTCGGGAGCTTTGAAGTACATGGTCTCCACTTACGATTTCCGCGACGGTTATCTCAGGGATTCCGACAAGGGCAACGGCCGCAAGGTGCTGACGTTCGCCAATATTCTGAAACATGACAAATTCCCGTTGGCCAAGATAGGGGAGTTCATGCTCAAGACCGGGTCCTATGAGATGGGACGTCCCGTAGAGATAGAGTTCGCCGGCAATATCAACGCCGTGCCTGATTCGCAAGGGAGGATCGGAACCGTCTACTGGCTTCAGATACGTCCTATTGTGGATCGTAAGGAGATGCTTGACGATTCAATCATCACCGTGCCCGACGAAAAACTGCTGTTGCGCAGCGACGCGGCCTTGGGACATGGCATCATGGACAATATCCGCCATGTGGTGTATGTGAAGAAGGACGCTTTCAACAGTCTTCGTACCGATGACATCGCCAATGAGGTGGCGGCGATTAATCAGGAAATGATCGACAAGGAGCAACCTTATATCCTGATCGGTCCCGGCAGATGGGGCACAAGCGATCCTGCCCTTGGCGTCCCGGTACGCTGGCCGCAGATCGCCGGAGCGCGTCTGATCGTGGAGTCTGCTTTGCCCGGTTTCCGTATCGAACCGAGTCAAGGCACACATTTCTTTCAGAACCTGACATCGTTCGGCACCGGTTATTTCACTATTGACCAAGACGCGCACAACGGCTACATCGACACTGACTATCTCGACTCCATGGACGCCGAGAAAGAGACGCAATATCTCCGTGTCATAAGGTTTGAAAACCCCTTGACGGTAGCCATCAACGGCATGAAGTCGAAAGGTGTGGTGATGAAACCCGACGTGACGTGAAGGGGATAAAGCCGTTGTTATAGAGAATATAATAAAGGTCGCATTTCGAAATGAAATGCGACCTTTATATAAATATTAATGTTTGTTAGAATTTGGCGTTGCGCATGTCGCCGGTCTCGGCGAAGGCGCGGTGGAACGCGAAGGCTGCGTTGAGATCGTGGGGAGTGTGGCGTCCCTTGCCTTCGGAAAGTTTCAAATAGTCCCACATAAGTTGCTTGTAATCGGGATGCACGCAGTTCTCGATGATGCACTGGGCGCGTTGGATCGGGCTCTTTCCGCGCAGATCGGCCACACCTTGCTCCGTGGCGATTATCTTCACGGAATGTTCCGAGTGATCCAGATGCGACACCATTGGAACGATTGTCGAGATCTTTCCACCCTTCTGTATTGAAGGGCAACTGAATATGGAGAGGAAAGCGTTGCGGCTGAAGTCGGCTGAGCCGCCGATGCCGTTCATCATCTTTGTGCCGAGTACGTGAGTTGAGTTGACATTGCCGAAAATATCGGCCTCGAGAGCGGTGTTCATGGCTATCAGACCGAGACGACGCACAACTTCCGGGGAGTTGGAGATTTCACCGGGGCGCATCACGATTTTGTCACGGAAGAAGTCGATGTTGTCCATGAAATGGAGCATCGCGTCATCGCTGAACGTCAGCGCGCAAGTCGAGGCGAAGCGACATTTGCCTTCCTCCATCAGAGTCATGACGGCGTCCTGGATCACCTCGGTGTACATCTCGAACTGGGGAATTTCGGGATTCTCTCCCAGACCGTACAGAACGGCGTTGGCCACGTTGCCCACACCTGACTGGATGGGAAGGAAACCCTTTGGAATCTTGCCGGAGCGCAGTTCGTGGACAAGGAAATTGCAAATGTTGTCGCCGATTCTCTGCGTTAGTTCATCGGGGGCCGTGAAAGCCTTGATGCTCTCGGAAGCATTGCTCGGAACCACACCGATTATCTTTTTGGGATCAATGTGAAGCACGGTGTCGCCGATACGGTCCGACGGCTTGTAAATGGGGATTTCGCGGCGGTTCGGGGGATCCAGCGGCAGATAGTTGTCGTGGAATCCGCGGAAAGAGTTGTGATAGTAGCTGGAATATTCTATTATCACTTTCTTTGCCATATTTGCTATTGTGGGAGCCATACCGAGACCTGCGCCGAGGATGACGTCGCCGTTGGGGCTCATTTCCGTTGCCTCTATCACCGCCAGGTCGATGTCTCCGAAGAAGCCGTAACGCAAATCCTGCGACAGATGGCTCAAATGATAGTCAAAGTACTGTATGTCGTTGTTGTTGAGTCCGGCGCGGGAATCCTTGTGGCTTTGGTACGGTGTGCGCAATGCGATGGCGTTGGCACGGGCCAGCTCGCCGTCCACGTGGTCGTTGGTGGAAGCTCCGGAAAACACATTGATCTTGAATTCCTCACCTTGCTCATGCAATTTCCTTGCTCGTTCAGCAAGCGCCACAGTCACCACTTTGGGTGTTCCGGAGGCCGTGAAGCCAGAGAATCCGACGTTGTCACCGTTGTTGATACATTGTGCGGCCTCTTCGGCCGTGATGAAAGGTATACTCATGGTCCTACATGGATTTAAGGAACGTTTTTGTGCTTTTTACCACCGCGTATGCTCTTTTTTATTGTTGTAAAACATATTTTGATTACTTTTGCGGTGCATAAATTGCCAAATACGTAAGGTTTGCTAATTTTTGCACAAATTTAATGATTTTATGCAAAAAAACACAACAATGAGCATATTTTTTTTACCGACAGACCCTGAAAAATGCACACGGGATAAAAAAGTGCGCATCGAGACATACGGATGCCAGATGAATGTGGCCGATTCTGAAGTCATCGCCGCGATGATGTCTTTGGCGGGGTATGAACCGACGGAATCGGAGGAGGACGCCGCCGCCGTGCTGCTCAACACCTGTTCCATTCGTGATAACGCCGAGCAGAAAATTCTGGCACGTCTTGCGCATTGGAATGCACTGAGGCGCAAGACAGGCCATAATATCATAATCGGCGTGGTCGGTTGCATGGCCGAGCGTATGAAGCAGGAACTTATTGAGAAGCACGGAGTGGATCTTGTGGCCGGCCCGGACGCATATATGGAATTGCCGGAGCTCGTGGCCGCGGCCGAAACAGGGGAGCCGGCGATCAATGTCACCCTCTCCACTACGGAGACTTACCGCGATGTCGTGCCGCGACGTCTGAACGGTGGTGTATCCGGATTCATCTCTATAATGAGGGGCTGCAACAATTTTTGCTCATATTGTATTGTTCCTTATACCCGCGGGCGCGAGCGGAGCCGCGAGCCCCAGAGCATAATGCGCGAGCTGGAGGACCTTCGGAAGCGTGGGTTCAAGGAGGCTACCCTGCTGGGTCAGAATGTGAATTCCTACCGCTACGTCGACTCCGACGGAAAGGTGACGGATTTTCCCGATTTGCTGGCTATGGTGGCCGACGCGGCTCCTGACATGCGGATACGTTTCACCACCTCCCATCCAAAAGATATGAGCGACCATACGCTGGAAGTGATCGCCGCCCATCCGAATCTGGCGCGACATATACATCTCCCAGTACAGTCTGGTTCCGACAGTGTGCTGAAAGATATGAACCGAAAATATACACGCGAATGGTATTTGGACCGTGTGGCGGCAATCAGACGGATCATTCCCGACGCCGGAATTTCTACAGATATGTTCACGGGGTTCTATAATGAAAGCGAGGAGGATTTTCAGCAAACTTTGTCATTGATGCGCGAAGTGGGTTTCGATTCGGCTTTCATGTTCAAATATTCGGAACGCCCCGGAACACTCGCCTCCCGCACTATGCCTGACAACGTGCCCGAGGATGTCAAGATAGATCGCCTGAACCGTATGATAGCTTTGCAGAACGAACTGTCGCTGGAATCCAACCGCCGGGACATAGGCAAGACATTCGAAGTTTTGGTGGAAGGCCCTTCAAAACGCAATCCGGAGGAATATTGCGGCCGTACATCCCAGAACAAATTCGTGGTGTTTCCGCGAGAGGAAGCGAAAGGCGGCGACTTCGTGGAAGTTAAGGTCACCGACGCGTCGTCGGCCACTCTCCACGGCCGTATAGTAAGATGATATAGATGTTCAAGGAAGCGGCTGAAGCCAGTCCTCGTCGGGGTCGGAGAAGAGTATGGCCTCCGGAGGATTTGCATTGGATCCTTTCGGTGGAGTCACGGAGCCCTCTTGACTTGGCGTCGGTTTTGACAGGCGTTCCTTAAGCTCCACTATTTTAGCGCGCAGACGGGATATGCGGCCTTCATATGCGGCTTTCATCTCTTCCGCTTTGCTCAATGTCCTTTCGAACTGCTCCATGGCCGCTCCAAGTTCCTCGGCTTCGGCCAATTCTTCGTTCTTGACGGTCAGTTCATCCTGAAGGCGGGAAATATGGCTGTCCTTGTCTGCCAATTCTTGATCTTTCCGTGACAAGTTCTCGTCTTTGTCTTTCAGATTAAGTTTTACGGAGTCAAGTTCTTTGCGCAGTTTCAGTATCTGACGTGTAAGTTCCATTACAGATGCGTCGGATTTTTCACGTAGCTCGGAAGCGGTGTCGAGGTCTTCCTTAATCTTGACGATGAAGGATTCCTGATTACCGACGGTGGTCATGGCTTTGTCAAGACGTCCCGAGAGATCTTCGGCCACATTCCGCAGTTCCTGCAAGTCGCGCGCCGCCCGGCGGGGATGCAGCCATATGTCCCAGGTACGTCCCATGTCAGACTGGTGTTATGGTAAAGGTTATGGAGCCCTTGGTTGTCGGAGCGTCGGGTTTCGCCGACCACCTTGCCTTGCGCGCCGCGGCCTCGCATGCGCGGCGTATGTCGGCCGACGCTCCACCGCGAGCACGGG
>USIY01000127.1 GCA_900554845.1 uncultured Bacteroidales bacterium
CCAGTGCCGAATGCTTGTCGAGAGCCTCACGAAGCACGTGTCCGTAACTTGAGGCAGTCTGGTTCATATAGTCGGCGTACTCCGTCTCGGGCACATTTTTGTCCTGCAGAACTTCACCATAAATGAACAATGAATCCTCTGGCAACGCGAGTCTTACACCTTTGACAGCCTTCCGACCCAGAGCCACATCCCAGAAGTCATTCTCCTTCACGCCTGTGTCCTTCGGATCTGAATGTACGCCTATATGCTTGGCCGTGTCGTAACGGAAGCCCCTCACTCCCATACGCAGCAACTCGTTTACGAACTGCATGTAATATTTCTGGAAGTCAGGGTTCTCAGTGTTCACGTCCGGAAGACCGCCCACGCCCTCAAGTGTGCATTCCGTGCGGTCGGTATAGTCCGATATCGGTTTCAGTCCGTTGGAATGGAACATTTTGTCGCGTCCTCCGACAGCTTTATAGAAATCCTCGGACACTGCGTCGATGTCAAAAGCTGTATGATTGGGAAGAACATCGACGAGCACCTTTATATTGTATTTAGCGGCGGAATCAAGCATCTCCTGCATCTGTTCCTTGGTGCCCAATATCTGGTTACCCACTTTCCAGTCGGTAGGCTGATAATAATAATACCAGTTGCCTTCCACTACATTTGGATCAAATATTTTCTTCAATGATCCCTTTGGCGCATAGTGCGGCTGCACCGGGCTTGTTTGTATCATTGTGAAGCCGGCGTCGGCGATTTCGCGCATACTTCGGCTTATCTCCGGGAAACTCCATGACCATACATGCATGATGGCATCCTGATTCGTGGCTTTGGGATTGACAGTGATCCGGTCCTTGGAAACTCCCGGAAGCGCCACTGCGCCGAGAGCGGCAAAAAGAAAAAGTTTTTTAATCATTTTAGGCTGTTGATTTGGGTTAACATATATATAACGAATCATATTCTTCATTGTTGCAATATAATCCTTGAGATACATCTGTTTTGAGGCAATGACAGATACGGCAATATTCTTGGCTCATTACTATGAAGACAATCTTTTGCATGACATTCAAGTGGAATGAAGTCGAGCGACTCATGTCTTAGGATCTCATGTTCTCCAATTTCAAGAATCGGCATTCCCCAGTCGTTGGGATACGGCAGAGATTCAACATGATGTGACAGGCAGCGTAATACATCAGGCATGGCATCAAGTAAAACAACGACATCAATATCACGCCATGCTTTCACCAAGTCCTGAAAAGGACTTTCCATATTTCCGTCGGAAACGGCATAATACCGGCATCCGTGACTTTCCGGAAGATCTGTATCGGTTTCAGGAATAGTGCTGAATATGGCGACACGGCCTCCGGTATTACGGAACACATCTATATATTGAGACAGAAACTTACGTCCATCGGCAATGATCAGCACACGCAATGTCTTGAAAGAATATGAAAGCTGATTGCGTTTTACTGTGTGGCGAGAGGCGGCAGGAGTCTTTCCAGTTTTCCCGCTACGCAGCTCCTCCATTTTTCTTTCCAAATAATTGTCCGCCATATATCCCTATGAATTATTATGCAAATATACAAAAAATTCCGCTCATGTATCGCACACTCACGGAATTGTAATCATGATTATTGTCTCCCGACAACATTCATGAAGCTGTATTAATCACGTACAATAACTAACTATTAACTCATTACAATTAACGAACCATTTTACGACAGACAGAATATTCTATGTCCTAAAGGAATGGCACTGACCATCATTCATATCTTATAGCTTCGATAGGATCCAAATTAGATGCTTTGCGCGCGGGATACCATCCGAAAAACACTCCTGTTACAGTACATACCACAAAACTCAGGACTATACTGTAAAGTTGAACAGATGTCGGCCAGTTGACAATGAAGCGGACCATCCATGACGCTATGCATCCTATCAAGACGCCGAATATTCCTCCAGTGACTGATATAATCACGGCCTCAATCAGAAATTGAGAGAGGATGTCGATACCGCGAGCTCCTATGGACATCCGCAACCCAATCTCCCAGGTACGCTCAGTGACCGAAACAAACATGATGTTCATAATGCCTATACCGCCCACCAGAAGGGAAATTCCGGCGATACAGGCCAGCAAAACCGTCATCATGTTGCTTGTGGAATTCATCATCTCCGACAATTCCTGCTGGGAACGGATTTCAAAATCATCCTCTTTGTCATCCGTTATCTTGTGATTTTTATGAAGCACTTCCGTTATCGTATCGATGACTTTATCGGTTTCATTTTCGTCTTGAGCGCTTGCATAAATGCCTTGAAGATAATCTATAGCGAGGATACGCTTCATTACTGTCGTGTATGGCGCAAGTACAATATCGTCCTGATCCATACCCATGGAATTGGTCCCTTTTGATTCCAACACACCTATGACAGTAAAAGGAATTTTACCGAATCGTATTACCTTGCCCACAGGATTACGGCCGTCAGGGAAAAGATTGTCGACCACAGTCTTTCCCAAAACGCATACTTTGGCTGCAAGCTTAATCTCATGTTCGGAAAACATCGTCCCATCCTTTACTTTCAATTTGCGTATGTCAAGATATCCGGGGCTAATGCCATAGACAGTACTGGGATAGTTATTGTTTCCGTTCACAAGTTGTCTTGCGGAATTGACGGAAGGGGATAGCTGTGCGATACCCGGAATATTACCGAGAGCTTCATAATCCTCTAATTTCAGGACCTGCATATCGTCGGAATTCTGTCGAATTCCGCCTTTCTGCATATTGCCGGGATGTATCATGATCATATTTGAGCCCATCTCGGCAATCTGCTCCTTTATGCTGTCTTTGGATCCTTGTCCAATTGCCAGCATAGTGATGACAGAGGCAACCCCAATGATGATTCCCAGCATAGTGAGAAAACACCGTAGCTTGTTATTATAAAGCGCCTTAAGGGCGATTTTTAGCAGATTGAGAAATTTCATCAGTCAATTTCTTTTGGCAACGCATCGTAAGCAGCTTTGGCAGAAGCAGGATTGCTATTGATGGTGTCCGAAACTATTTTTCCGTCTTTCAATATTATGTTACGTGACGAGTACGCCGACAGTTCAGGATTATGGGTGACAAATATGATTGTTCGCCCGCGTGAATGCAATTCCTGAAACAATGTAAGTATGCTGAAGGATGTTCTGGTATCCAGATTGCCCGTGGCATCATCAGCCAGAATTATCATCGGATCGTTTACAAGAGCGCGGGCAATCGCCACACGTTGCTGCTGTCCTCCCGACATCTGGTTGCTTTTATGATTCATGCGGCTTTGTAATTCGACGCTTTCCAGAGCCTTTACCGCACGCTCTCGTCGTTCTCCGGATGAAATTTTAGGATTGTAAAGCAGAGGCAACTCCACATTCTCCAAAGCGGTGGTCTTTGGCAAAAGGTTATAGTTCTGAAATACGAAACCTATTTTTCGATTTCTTGTCACGGCTCTCTGATTCCTGGACATTTTCTGAACAGCCGTTCCTCCAAGAAAATATTCTCCGTCAGTAGGACTGTCAAGACATCCCAAAAGATTCAGTAGTGTGGACTTTCCTGACCCGGATGTGCCCATAATGGTTACGAATTCCCCTTCGTGTATCGTGAAGTCAACCCCTCTGAGGGCTTTGACTTTCTCATCTCCCACTTGAAATTCACGTCGGAGATTTATTACTTTGATAATCTCTTGGCGAGTCTTTGAGCAATTCCCTTCTTTAACAGTTCCTTTACACATCATGTCATTTCTTTTTATTACGGCTCGGAGGTTTCGGGGCAAATGGCGATTGCTCTGTCTTATCTTTGGTTGGCGCGGCATCGGAGATTTCGTCATATCCCGTAGCCACACAGTCCTTTTCATTAAGACCTGACTGAATTACTGTATTTATACCGTTGCTCGCTCCTGTTTTTACTATCACAGGCCGCGGAATTCCATTTTTTACGACATACACCCTGCGCTCTCCATCCGGCAGGTCCTCTAAAGAAACGGTGTCAGTCCCGATCGGCTTAAAATTGAATGCGGTTTCCGGCAACATCAGTACATTCTTTTCCTGAAGCGTGTATATCGTCAGGTTTGCCGTAAGACCGGGAATTAGTTTATGGTCGGGATTGTCAGCCGAGACAATCACTTCATACGTCACTACATTACTGGTTGTCGTCGGGCTTAATCTGACTTGAGTGACCTTGCCGTAAAACACATCATCAGGAAAAGCATCGACAGTAAAACTGACTTTCTGACCTACTTTAACCTGTCCTATGTCAGCTTCGTCGACATCGCCTACCACCTGCATATGGTCAAGATCGGCTATGACAAAGAGATTGGCCACATTCATGCTCGAAACCACAGTCTGTCCCACCTCCACTTCACGGCTTATGACAATGCCGTCGATGGGTGAATATATTTCGGCGTAATTCAGATTTTTAGCCGCGCGCACTTTATCGGCCTGAGCCTTCGAATAAGATTGACGCGACACCTCATAATCTTTCTTGGATGTCTGAAACTCATAGTCACTGATAAGCTTCTGATCGTGCAAAGCCTTGTCCCGTTTATAATTTATGGAGTTGTATTCGTACGTCAGACGAGCCGATTCAACGTTGGCTTCAGCGCTGCGCAGATCAGATTCGAGCAAAGTCTTTTCAATCTCCGCTATGAGATCACCTTTTTTGACAACGGAATTGTAATCTGCATACAGTTTATCTATGATTCCGGTGACCTGTGTGCCCACATCAACTTGCGTAACTGATTCCAATGTTCCGGTGGCGGTCACGGTTTCTGACAAATCACCCCTTTCGGGCATGACGGTCTGGATCTGCGGCTCCTTGTCTTTGTGACAAGAAGCCAGCAGAGTCACAACCAATATACATGAAAAAATATCTTTTATATGTATCATATTGAATATAATAGACAATTATGGAAGAAAAATTTCGGCCGTGCGGTAATACTCGATCATTTTTAAGCCAAGCAGCGCCATATATTTTGACTGTAGCAAAGTGAAACGAGATTCCATAAGATTGTTGTGAGCGGTCATCAATTCCACAGGATTCACGAGACCAAGTTCAAATTGCGCGTTTGTAAGTTTATCGGACAATTCATTGGCCTCAAGTTGCAGGGCTGCCGCTTTATAACGAGCTTGCGAAGTGCGTGTGGTTATATACCAATTCTCCACTTCCTGTGAAAGTTCATTTTTACGTTGGTCAATGTCAAGGTCCGAATCAAGTTGTTGTTGGCGCGCAAGAGCAATCGCGGTCTTCGTTTTCTTATTGTCGGCGATGGGAAGAGTCAAGTTCAGTCCTATATTCGCTCCAAGGCTGTTTTTCAGTCCAGAGCCAAACGCACCGGGCGTATTGTAGCCAGTTCCTATACTCCCGTTAAGTGTTATCTGCGGACGCTTGCCGGCTTTAGCGATCTCTAAATCGTAACCGGTGGCTTCTTTTGCAAGACTCAATTCCTGCAATTGAGGATCCAGTGTCAATGCCAATTGAAATGAATCATTCATGTCGGGCAATGAGGCCAGCAATGACGATTCGTCATAATTTATTTGATGCAGTTCTATATCCGTGTCAATTCCTAATTCAAGAAGTTTTTTCAATTCCATGACACGTGAACTATAAGTTGATTGAGCGTTGACGAGTGAATATTTGTCTTGTTCGTACTGTGACTTCAGCTGTGCATAATCTACAGATGAAGCCCGTCCAGCCTCCATCAGCTGGCGAGAACGTTCCGCCTGTGCTTCGCTTAGTTTTACCGCTTCTTCACAAATCGATACCGATTCCCGCGCATACAGAATATTCAGATATATCTGCAGCAATTCAGTCTCAATGCCGCGTATCTGCGACTCTGTGGACAGCTCGGCCATACGGACCTTGAGCTTATCCCGTTTTACTGTATTTTCACGGACTCCTCCGTTCCAGACTGTCCATCCGGCATTCAAACCATAATTACTTGTATATCCTGCCTTATCTCCCGATTGAAAGGGATATGAATTGAATCCTTGCGCAACTCCGAAATCCAGGCTCGGCTGCCATGCGGCCTTGGACTCATCGAGATTTATTATGGCGGTTCCTTCAGAAAGACGCGATTTTTTCAGCGAGATATTATGTGTTCGCGCGTACTCGAGACAATCCGCGTATGTCCATGTCTCGGCATGCACGGTCAGAATGCATCCCAAAGCTGACAGCCCAAATATGATTGTTCTTCTTATTCCCATGCGGTAATGAATTTACCGCAAAATTATTATCATGCCGGCATCATGGCAAATAAGTTCAATGAATGGCCCGATACAGCCGATGAAACGGCAATGATCAGTCCATATCGGGGGGGTCAGATGGTATGGGACATCAAATATGCCTGAAAGGATTGCTTGAAAGAATCCGAGACAGATAGTCTTTCCTGGCCTATTATGACCCTGGATTTTTCTACTTGATCTATACGGTTCATATTTACTATGTACGATCGATGAATCTGAAGAAAATTGTCCGGCAACATATCCATAATCGAGGCAAAAGAGGATAATGTCAACAATGGTTGGGAATTGCCGGCGGTATATATTTGCAGATATTCACCGTATCCTTTAATATATCAATACATCGGTTATTTTTTAGCGACTCCGAGGGAGCCAAGAGTTTAATCCGTT
>USIY01000128.1 GCA_900554845.1 uncultured Bacteroidales bacterium
GGTTTCTTTACCGACGCCGGGCTCGTGAGGTCCAACTGGCAATAGTCCTCGGGAGCGAGGGTCGCCGCCGCACCGCCGGCGACGCCGACGGCCACAGCGCCCATCAGGGAATATATGCGCGATCTTCTGTTCATCCTAATTAACTCTTGCGTGATCAATAACTGCGTGCGAACAGCACACGGCATCTGGAAGGTTTGCCTGTCACTATGTCCACTCCGGGAGTCTTGTCGGTGTCGAAAGGCACGCAACGGATAGTTGCCTTGGTCTCCTCCTTGATTTTGGCTTCGGTTTCCGGCGTTCCGTCCCAATGTGCCAGAATAAAGTATCCCTCGTCAAGACGTTTCTTGAAGTCATCGTAAGTGTCAACTTCAATCGTACGCTCCTTGAGACGTTTTGCCGCCCTGTCATAGAGGGCTTTCTGAATATCCTCAAGCTCGTCGGCAATGCGCTCGTCGATGCCCTCGAAAGGCACTGTCTCCTTTTCCAAAGTGTCACGGCGCATCAGTTCCACCGTGCCTTCCTCAAGGTCGCGCTGGCCTACTGCGAGACGGATCGGCACGCCCTTCACCTCGTAATCGGCGAACTTGAAACCGGGACGACGGTTGTCGGCGTCATCATATTTCACACTGATGCCGCGGGCACGAAGTTTCTCGACCAAAGGCAACACTTTCTCGGAAATGTTCTTCAATCCCTCTTCGTTTTTATAGATGGGGACGATCACCACCTGAATAGGAGCCAAATGCGGAGGAAGAACCAGACCGTTGTCATCGCTGTGGGTCATGATAAGGGCGCCCATCAGACGTGTGGAGACTCCCCAGGATGTGGCCCATACATATTCGGGCTGGTTGTCCTTGTTCATGAACGTCACGTCGAATGCCTTGGCGAAATTCTGACCCAAGAAGTGCGACGTGCCTGACTGGAGAGCCTTTCCATCCTGCATCATGGCCTCTATGGTGTAAGTATCCATTGCTCCTGCGAAACGCTCCGTCTCCGATTTAACGCCCTGCACCACCGGTATCGCCATGAAATCCTTTGCAAAAGTGGCGTATACACCGAGCATTCTCTGCGCCTCGGCCTCGGCCTCTTCCCTGGTGGCGTGCGCCGTATGGCCCTCCTGCCACAGGAATTCGGCGGTACGCAGGAACATGCGGGTACGCATCTCCCAGCGCATCACGTTGGCCCACTGGTTGATAAGCAGCGGCAGATCACGGTATGAATGTATCCAGTTCTTGAACGTGCTCCAGATTATGGTCTCCGAAGTGGGACGGATTATGAGTTCTTCCTCAAGCTTTGCCTCTGGATCCACGATAACTCCGTTGCCTTCGGGATCATTCTTCAGGCGGTAATGCGTCACTACGGCGCATTCCTTTGCAAATCCTTCCACATGGTCGGCCTCGCGACTCAGGAAGGATTTGGGGATCAACAGAGGGAAATAAGCGTTCTGATGGCCTGTGGCCTTGAACATATCGTCAAGCTGACGCTGCATCTTCTCCCAGATGGCGTAGCCGTAAGGCTTGATCACCATGCAGCCGCGTACCGCGGACTGCTCTGCCAAGTCCGCCTTAATTACCAATTCATTGTACCACTGCGAATAATTATCCGCTCTTTTGGTGAAATTTTTTAGTTCTTTTGCCATATTGCGTCAACGAGCATATCTCGCTTGGAACCTGTTTGGCGTCCCGATAACAAGATATGAACTTCTTTGTTCGTAAATATCAAGCAAAATTAATAAAAATTATGCTATTTTGCTAAGAAACTATTTAATTTATTGCTACAATACTTAGAGTGTGTTGAGTTTTAAACCGTTTTTAACAATAAAGGGGGTTAGAAGTAAAACTTCAAATTAATTTGCAATAAGATTAATTTGATTTAAAACTCAACACACTCTTAGAAACGACTGTTTAAATTTATTATGAAATTTTATTATAGAGTCTTCTTTCGGAAATTTTGAGGTTCTTTTTGGCTGATTTAGCCAAGTTTTCTCAGTCTCAATGTTGTAATTGCTTTCTCGTCGACTTGCAAACCTTCAGCTCATCGACCAAAGGGAGATAAATCATCTCAAAAACAACCCTCAAAATTCTCTGAAAATAAATTAAAACAGTCTTCTTATACCAATTACTTTTAAAGGCCCGTCATTCCCTTTTGGGCGGATTTCAAAAGAACATAAAAAAGACCCGGAACGGCCGATCCGCCATCCCGGGAAATAGGTATTTGTGCAGCTATTATATCGGTAATCCATCCTCAGCGCAGTCTGTCGGCTGCGCGAAGCTTGCGCTCGTCCGAACGAATGCGGTTATAAGCCAGGATCACTGCAATAAACGCAAGCAGTGGAGCGATAATCAAGGACGACCAGCTTACGGAGGCATCCGGGAAAGTGGTATAGCCGGTCACGGCGCCGATAACAGTCGCGGCCACTATGAAAAGTATTGAAATCCAGCACAGAGATTTCTGGAGCTTCATGTTCCTGAAGCAGAAAATAGCGATGAACGGAATTATGAAACTCATAACCGACAGAATGAAGAACATCCATGTGCGAACCACAAAACCTGCGGGACCTCCCTCAGTGGCCTCCCCTTCTATATCGAATCCAAGGGTGGTAAAATTACATGTATAGTCCGGCAACTGGATCTGTCCCAACGAACAGAATGTAAAGCACGCCATCAATACAACCGCAATCAAAAGCAGCACCGACTGCCATCTCTGTATTACCATAATAAATTTTTAATAAGAAGTTGTTTAAACGTATTTGAAACAGTTTTTTTCTACTGCGTCCTCATAAAAAAATGAAAACAGCGAAATTTGCCCAAGAGCATGCAAAGTTAACAAAAATTCCTCAATTAATCTCAAGTAAAAGTTCGAATTTAAATGACACTGTTATCCAAGTGACTTCTCAACAGTAGCAAGGAATGATTTTTACAATTTCCGTGCAAATTTATAAGAAATTATCAAACAGATTTGTTATTGATAATATCATCAATAATTTGTTTTATGGATACCACTGTACTATACAACCTTACTTATGGCCTTTACATCGTAGGGGCTTTCATGGACGGTCGCGCTGTGGGTTGCACAATCAACACATGTTTCCAGGTCACAAGCCAGAATCCGTTAGTCGCTATCTGTCTGAATAAAAACAACTATACTCTGGAAGCCCTTCAGCAGAACAAGCGCTTCTCCCTGTCGATTCTTGCAGAAGATTCCGATCCGATGCTGATAGGGCGTTTCGGCTTTACTTCCAGCCGCGACACTGACAAGTACGAGCCGTTCGGCATGGAAGTTATCAGTATGACTCCCTGCGTGAAAGGGAAATTCGCGGGACGTCTTATATTGGAGGCCCAGAAGTTCATAGATTGCGAGACACATTACATTGTTGTAGCACGTCTGATGGACACGGTGCCCGGCTCAGGCACTCCCATGACATATGCATATTATCACAACGTAATCAAGGGAACCGCCCCCAAAAATGCCCCGACTTTCCGCGGCTGAGCAAGACACTTTAATACAACATCATCCTGCATCGCCTGTCGCCAACAAGCTTCCGGCGATGTTTTTGTTTATTCTTTGAAGGTGTATACTTTCTCGCTCAGAGTGTAAAATTGTTTGGATGGTTCGGATTTTCACTGTAATTTTGCGGCCTGAATAACCCACTTGTTTGTATGAAAAAATCATTAGTGTCATTGGCTTTCGGCACGTTCGCGCTCGGGATAGCCGAATTCGGAATGATGGGAATCCTCAACGACATCGCGTCGGACTTGAATATCAGCATAGAAAAAGCAGGACATTTGATCTCCTCTTACTCCGCGGGCGTGGCCGTCGGCGCTCCAGTCCTTTTGTTCCTGCGTAAACTTCCGTTGCGACGTCTTATGCTGTTGCTTGCAGGAATAATAACCATCGGCAACACCCTTGTGGCAATCTCGCCCAATTATATCTTTCTGTTGATATCCCGGTTCATATCGGGTCTGCCACACGGGGCATATTTCGGGGCGGGGGCAATAGTCTGTTCCCGTCTTGCCGACAGCGGCAAAGGAGCCTCAGCAGTGGCCGTACTTATCAGCGGCATGACGATAGCCAACCTCATAGGAGTTCCGTCATTCACATTTCTTTGCCAACTTCTGTCATGGAGAATTCCTTTTGCCATAGTGGCTCTTTCAGGACTTGCGGCCTTCATCGCCATGCGCTGCTGGATACCCATTCTCGCCCCGCTGCCCGACACAGGCATGAAAGGGCAGTTCCGGTTCTTGAGAAATATAAAACCCTGGTTGATATACGCCGGCATATTCTTCGGTCAGGCAGGAGTATATACATGGCTGAGTTATGTCTCCCCCATCATGATTCATGTCACAGGATTTCCTGAAAATTCCATGAGCTGGATCATGATATTGATAGGCGCCGGTATGGTTTGCGGCAACATCGTTTCGGGCAAACTCGCCGACAGATATTCCCTGATACTTGTACCGGCTTTCATCGCGACATTGATCATAATAGTGATGCCTGCCATCTATTTTCTGGCTCCGTTCAAGATCCCGACTCTATCGCTGTCCTTCGTGGCCGCGGCATTGCTTTTCGGCCTCGGCGGACCGTTGCAATTTCTTATCACACGTTATTCTCCGGGCGGCGAGATGCTGGGAGGAGCAGGAATACAAATTGCGTTCAATGTATCGAACGCCATGGCTGCGGCTCTTGGAGGAACGGCCATTAGACTTGGCTGGGGCCTGGCGAGTCCGGCGCTTGTGGGCGTTCCTTTTGCAATAGTGGGAGCTTCCGCTCTTTATTATTTGAATTTTCTTGCAAAGAAAGATGCGGCGAAGACTCTCGACGGAGCCTCTGCCAAGTAGGAAGTTAGCGATGTAGACGAGCGATAATGTTAATATTATATTGTCAGATTGTTAACATTAACCGTTATAATTTTAGGCATTCATGCGAATATTGTAATTTTGCATCAAACGGAAGGGATAATGATGAATTGTATTTCCGCAAGAATACTCTGATAATATCTACAAACTATGAAATACGGACATTTCGACGACTCGTCACGCGAGTATGTGATCACTGACCCGGTCACTCCCTGGCCATGGATAAACTATCTTGGCAACGAAGATTTCTATTCGCTCATCTCCAATTTTGCGGGCGGATATTGCTTCTATAAAGACGCCAAGTTCCGGCGCCTTATGCGCTACCGCTACAACGGGGTGCCGATGGACGCCGGCGGCAGATATTTTTACATTAAAGAGGACGACACAGTGTGGAATCCGTCATGGAAACCTTGCAAAACCCCGCTCGACAGCTATGAATGCCGCCATGGATTGGGTTACACCCGCATCACAGGCGTAAAGAACGATGTGGAATGCAGCACACTGTTCTTCGACCCCCTTAAGACTAACGCTGAAATTTGCCGCCTGACTCTTGTCAATAAATCGGCCGATACAAAACATCTTACCCTGTTCAGCTTCATCGAATGGTGTCTCTGGAACGCACAGACCGATATGGAGAACTTCCAGCGCAATTTCTCCACCGGTGAAGTGGAGATCGAGGGTTCCACGCTCTACCATAAGACTGAATATCGCGAACGCCGCAATCATTATGACTTCTACACTGTCAATTCCCCCATTGACAGTTTCGACACCGACCGTGAGTCATTCCTTGGCCTCTACAATGGTTTCGACACTCCGGATGCCGTGTCCAAGGGATGTTGCTCCGATTCCGTGGCCCACGGGTGGTCCCCCATAGCTTCGCATTGCATAAACGTGACCTTAAAACCGGGCGAATCCCGTGACTTCGTCTTCATGATCGGTTACATAGAAAACGCTGAGGAAGAGAAATGGGAATCAAAGGGAGTGATAAACAAAACCAAAGCCCGTGAACTTATCTCACGTTTCGATACCGTGGAGAAAGTAGACGCCGCTTTCGACGAACTGCGAGGATATTGGGACCGTTTGCTCGATATTTTCCATATCCACAGCGACGAACCAAGACTCGACCGCATGGTCAACATCTGGAACCAGTACCAGTGTATGATCACGTTCTGTTTCTCACGATCCGCCAGCTTCTTCGAGTCGGGCATCGGACGCGGCATGGGGTTCCGCGATTCATGTCAGGATTTGGTGGGATTCGTACATCTGCTTCCCCAGCGGGCACGTCAGAGAATCCTGGACATCGCCGCGACGCAGTTCCCCGACGGCAGCTGCTACCACCAGTATCAACCTTTGACCAAAAGAGGCAACAACGACATAGGCTCAGGCTTCAACGACGATCCTATGTGGCTCGTGTTCGGCACGGTGGCATATATAAAGGAAACAGGAGACTACAGCATCCTGAAGGAGCCCGTAAGCTATGACAACAAGCCCGGAAGCGAAGTCCCGCTGATGGACCATCTGAAGACAAGCTTCAACTTCGTGATCTCTCATCTCGGTCCTCACGGGCTGCCACTGATAGGACGTGCCGACTGGAACGACTGTCTGAACCTTAATTGCTTCAGCAACGATCCCAACGAGTCATACCAGACCACAGAGAACAAGAAAGGTGATTCCAAGGCGGAGTCGCTGATGAT
>USIY01000129.1 GCA_900554845.1 uncultured Bacteroidales bacterium
ATATAATATTGAATATAAAAACAGACAACAATATGAAATTTTCATTCCGCACCTTACTCGCAGTCATGGCCTTAGCGATTTCCTCGCTTTACGCTTCAGCCCAACTGCCGTCAGTACAGCTTAAAGACCTTGCAGGCAATCCTGTCGACACCAGTACGCTCGGCAACGACGGCAAGCCTTTCATCATCGACTTTTGGGCCACATGGTGCAAACCCTGCGTCCGCGAACTCAAGGCAATCCACGAAGTTTACCCCGACTGGGTTGACGAAACCGGTGTGAAGGTTTACGCCATATCCACCGATGACGCTCAGAACGCTTTCAAAGTCAAGGCTTTCGTAGAAAAATTAGGATGGGAATATGAAATTCTTCTGGATCCCAACAGCGATTTCGCACACGCCATGGGCGCCAGCAATGTTCCGCATACCGTTCTTCTTGACGGCAACGGAAAGGTTGTGGAAAGCCATTCCGGATACACAGACGGTTCCGAAGAACATCTCATCGAACAGGTACGTAAGCTCATTGCAAAATAACCTCCATCATGAAGCCGCAATCACTGACCGCGACAATCCTCGCCATGACGGCGTTATGCACTCTACCTGCGACGGCTGAAAACAAAGTCGCCGTGCATGGTTCCGTCCAGGCCGACGTACTGTTTCCACAGGACAACGCCACCATAGGCACCAAATATGATTCTGACTCTCCTATTCTGTTCAACACCTACGCTGACGTAAATCTCGCCAGCAAGTATGTTGACGCCGGTCTTCGTTTCGAGTTCATGAAATGGCCGTTGCCCGGTTTCGAGCCCGATTTCGCCGGGTGGGGTGTTCCGAACATTTACGTCAAAGGCAAGCTGAAGGGCGTGGAGCTGACAGCCGGAACTTTCTATGAGCAGTTCGGGTCGGGATTGATTCTCCGCACCTACGAAGAACGTACTCTCGGCATAGACAATTCCATCTTGGGCGGACGAATAAAAGTCAACGCTGTCAAAGGATTGCGTTTCACGGCTCTCGGCGGCGTACAACGTGTCTACTGGGACTGGAAGAAGTACAATCAAGTGTATGGCGCCGATGTGGAAGGATATTTCCACGACTGGTTTCCCTCTCTTCGTGACAAAGACGTGGCTTTGACTTTCGGAGCATCATGGGTCATGAAGAACGAAAAAGAAGAGGAAATCATCGTCCCCGGAACAAATTATCGTCTTAACCTTCCGAAACAGGTCAATGCGTTCGACCTCCGCGCCGGATTCAACAAGGGAGGATGGAATTTTCAGGCAGAATACGCATGGAAAGACCAGGACCCCTCGTTCGACAACGACTATACCTATAACCACGGACAAGCCTTGATGCTGACAGGTTCTTACTCCCGCAAAGGTCTGAGCGGCACATTGCAGGTGAAGCGAAGCCAGAATATGTCCTACCGTACACAGCGTTGGCGCGACAAAAATGGCGCTTTCATAAATTATATGCCGGCGTTCACCTACCAGCACACATATTCTCTGCCCGCAATATATCCTTATGCCACTCAATATGGTCCCGGAGAATGGGCCTTCAACGGATCGTTCGGATACACCTTCCCCCGTAAATCCCCTCTCGGCGGCAAATATGGCACAAGCCTTACCGTGAATCTGAGCTATATCAGCGGACTTGTTCATGAGGGCAAACCAAACAACGGTCTCTTCCACACTTGGACTGGAGCCGTGAACCAGGTCATGGGTACGGACGGATATAAATCTCCTTTCTGGAAGATGGGAGAGACAAATTACTGGGATTTCAACCTGCAGATCGAAAAGCGTCTGTCGCGTCCGGTCACTATGCAGTTCATGTACATGAACCAGCGTTATAACAAGAAAGCCATAGAAGGAGAAGGGGGCAATATCTACAACAACATACTTGTAGTGGATACCAAATGGAAGATAAACCGCAAGTTCGTGTTGCGTGGCGAAGTCCAGTACATGTTCTCGCATCAGGACGCCGAAGAAGCGGAGCATATGAACAAGCCTGAGAATTCCAATCTTGACAAGAAAGACTGGTTCTACGGACTGGTTGAGTTTTCATGGACCCCTTACTTGATGTTCTCCGCATCCGACATGATCAACGTTGGAGGCACGGGCAACAATTACTATATGTTCGGCGTCACAGGAACATATCGCAGCAACCGTCTGCAGCTCAGCTACGGACAGACCCGCGCCGGATACAACTGTTCCGGCGGTATGTGCCGCTATGTCCCCGCCATGAAAGGCTTCCAGATCAACTATACGTATAACTTCTGATTCGGCTTCCGCCAACAAAACGAAAGAACACAATGTTTAAGACAAGCAATAAACTGACATCAATGTTATTGGCCGGCATCGCCATGCTGGGGCTTAATTCTTGCGGAATCGAGCCGGATAACAGATTCGTTGAAATGGAAGAGGTCAAACCGGAGAGGGCTGTTCTGCTGATGGACTTTACCGGCCAGAACTGCGTGAATTGTCCTCAAGCCCATGAAGTGATGGAAGAGCTGGTGAACCAGTACGGCGACAAATCGTTGATCACAGTAAGTATCCATGCCGGGGCTTTGTCCATTTCCACTGACCGTACCAATTTTGAAAAAGAACGAATCGGTCTTATGATTCAGGAAGGTAATGAAATGAACGACGCCTTCGGAATCAATTCATGGCCAATGGGCGTGGTTGACCGTATAAACGCCAACGGCGCAGCCATAAATACGGGCCAATGGGCCACGGCCGTACGCAACGCTTTGCAGCAGCCAACTGATATAAAGATCGAAGCGGAAGCCTCTTTAAACGGCGAGAACATTGAAGTGTCCGCACGAGCTATATGTACCTCCAACCGCAACGCCGCTTTACAGGTTTGGGTTGTCGAGGACGGTATCATAGCGCAACAAGTCACTCCTGAAGGACGCAAGACGGATTACGTACACAACAACGTGCTCCGATTCGTTCAATATCCCGTCAAAGAGGGCAAGCCCCTTGCGCTCGATGCAAATGTCTGGGCTGAAGATAAATGTTCCATACCTGTAAAATACACCGATACGGAACGTTGGAACAAAGAGAATCTCTCCATTGTGGCCTTTGTTTTCGAGGGTACGCAGATTCTAAACACCGTCAGGGTAAACGTATCCGACGAAACTACCGAAGAAGAATAACTAAATAAAATTGCATATGAAAAAAACATTACTTATTGTCAGCGCCCTGATGATGGCCGGCAGCGTTTACGCCGAGACCGGTCTGTACATGGGCGATGTTAAAATGGAGCCTGGCAAGACTTATACTTGCAACGAAATCGAAGGCGATGAATATGACGGCTACATGATCAATCCGCATCTTACCGTAAAGGGGAACGCAGGTACGGCTTTCAATTTCTCGTTCACAAGCTCTCATAGCGTCCTGTACTGCGGTTCCGGAGAATGCATTCCTTCAACAGAAGCCACTTATAACGGAAATATAGATGCCAGCGGCGTTTGGGATCCGCAGCTTGAATATGTCAATTATATGGCGGAAAGCATCGATGAACTGGACAAGGACGTCACTGTGGACATTACTCTCGACAGCAAGAACTATAAGCTTGTCATGAACAGCACCGAAGGCAAAGTCTCGACTATCGGCAAAGATCGCCAGGTGGTATACAGTAACAACATGCTTGTTTACAACTTGTCGGACTCCGCAGAGGCAATCGTTTACGACATGCAGGGACGCAGTGTGATGAATGCGGCAGTCAATGGCTCGGGTTCCCTTGATCTGGGTAAGTTGACTCGCGGCGCATATATCTACCGTATCGGCGCCAACTGCGGCAAAGTGTTGGTAAAATAACCCTGTATTATTAACATAAACTTTTAAAAGTATGAAAAAAACATTACTGAGCCTAACCGCAGGTTTGCTGACCTGCACAGGGATGTTGGCAGGTGTGATGCAACCTCGCGTTGTCCACAACGACCGCTATCAGACATGTCCCGAACCCGTGGCCGGAATATCCGACAACGCCACACGTGCAGCGGGAGAAGTGGAATACTCCTATGCCGAGGAACCATACACCGCCTATGGATTCAACAATCTAAGCAAGGGCACTGAGGTTTATCTGGCGTTCCAGATTGATCCTGCTGTCCTGAGCGCATTGGCCGGAAATAAGATAACCGAAATATCCACATACACCGGTATCAACACAAGCTACAACAAGAATCCCGACCGTAACATCACGGTATTCCTGACCACAGGTCTGGGTGAGGCTCCTTTCTATGAGCAGGCATATAAAAGATCAACGGATACTTATAAAAAAGAGACCGTCAAGCTTGATGTGCCGCAGTCATACGATGCCACCAAGCCTCTGTATGTTGGATATCGTTTCACCACATCCTCAGCCACACAGTATTTCCTTGTTGTGGACGGAATTCCTACGTCTGCTCCTTCATGTTACTATGCCATGTCCACAGGCTCCTCGGTACCCGCCGCATCCAAATGGGAAAACGGCGCGCCCGAAATCGGATCGTGCTGCATGTCATGTACTATTGCAGGAGACAATATGCCGGAAATCATAGTGACTCCAACCGCCGTTTCATGCCCCGGCACATCCGGTATGAACAACGCTCCGGAATACTCTCTTTCTGTAATGAACCTCAGCTCCGTCAACATAGAATCACTGAACATTCATGTTGAGGCTACCGGCGAACAGGCTTACGACATCAATTATATTCCTACCGCTGAAATACCGGCCGGCAGTGTGACCGCCCTCCCCGTGGTCGGCAATTTATATACTTCCACCGGTGATAAAGAAATTAAAATTGCCATCACTAAAGTAAACGGCAAGGACAACCCCAGCGCTTCGACAATTGTATCGACAAAAACCCTTGTTGTGGAAACTCTCTTCCCGCGCGTAGCACTGTTTGAAGTGGGAACCGGCACATGGTGCGGATGGTGTCCCCGAAGTCTTGTAGCACTTGACTATATTCGCGAGAATTATGCGGGCAAAGCGATAGGCGTAGCTTATCACAGCGGAGACAAAATGCAAACTGCAGCAGCCAACACATGGCTAAATTTCATGCATGTACAAAGTTTCCCCACCGCATTCTTCAACCGTATTGAAGAGGGCGCAGAGCCCAACAACGGAAGCGTAGCGGATTTGGAGACCCAATTGAACACATGTATCGACGCGGGTAGTGCATGTCAGGCACAAGTAGATAATTTCACTCCCAACTCCGATCTTAAAACGGGCAAAGTCACAGCCACATATCGATTCTCTGAAAATACCGACAAAGACAATTATCTCGTGTCGCTTATTCTTGTAGAAGATAATGTCGGTCCTTATAAACAGACCAATAATTACAACGGTGGCAAAGCGGGGCCGCTCTTCGGATGGGAAAGCGCAGGTTCTTCCGTAGAATACACTTACAATGAAGTGGCCCGTTACATCACCGGATGTCCCGGTATAGCAATTCCTACCGATGATGCCACTTTGAACAAGGGTAAGGATTACAGCGTGGAATTTGACGTAAACCTGACCCAGATCAAGAGCAAGGATCCCGAACCGGCATTCCGCGCTATTGCTGTCATCAGCAATAAAGAGACCAACGAGGTTCTTAATGCAGATGCAAAACAATTCGTGATCTCCCTCTCGGGTGTCAACGGCATCATGAGCGATATTAAGGCTCAGATCTCATTGGGCGAAGGCGCCATCACTATCAGCAACGCCAGCAACGCAGCCATCTATACTCTGGACGGCGTGAAAGTTGCCGACGGCAGCGCAACAGGTCTGGCAAAGGGTATTTACATTGTAAAGGCCGACAACCTTGTGCAGAAAGTCCTTGTGAAATAATCCTACAATTCTCCGATAATTCAGGGAGCCGACAAAATCGGCTCCCTTTATTTATAAATCCAACTTTCGTGAGTAGGAATTTATAGATCTCAAATTATAAAAGATGATCACAATCATCTTGCAAAGTTAAACACTCTACTTGTATCCCATGCCATAGATATTGTCTATTCCAAATAATATGTTCTGTGCAATTCTGTCTGTTCTGTGCGCGGATGCATCAAGCATCCGCAAGAAGTTCTGTGACTTGCCATTCATAAGATTCTTTCAACACGGAATCATTACTTGGAATTTTTAGATTTTACAAGTCACAGAACTAACGGCAAAGCAATCTTTGCCTCACACAGAACTTACAGATCAGCACAGAATTAATATTGTAAAAATCAATCACAGCCAACTCGCTCTATATTGAACAGCTTATTGTCTATCCCGAACAATATGTTCTGTGCTATTCTGTCTGTTCTGTGCGCGGATGCATCAAGCATCCGCAAGAAGTTCTATGACTTGCCATTCATAAGATTCTTTCAACACATAATCATTTCTTGGAATTTTTAGATTTTACAAGTCACAGAACCAACGGCAAAGCAATCTTTGCCTCACACAGAACTTACAGATCAGCTCAGAATTAATATTGTAAAAATCAATCATAGCCAACTCTCTATATTGAACGGCTTATTGTCTATCCCCAATAATATGTTCTGTGCAATTCTGTCTGTTCTGTGCGCGGATGCATCAAGCATCC
>USIY01000130.1 GCA_900554845.1 uncultured Bacteroidales bacterium
GCTCTATACCGTCCTTGTTAGCGCGTTCTGTCATGCGCTTTATGCGGTCCTTTGTTTCGGGATGCGACGAGAACATCTTGGTGACATAGCTTGATTTGGCAGTCTGACCATTTTCCATCTCAAGGAATTTCTCAAACGCCATCACCATTCCCCAGGGATTGCGACCGTGGGCTTTCAAAAAATCATACCCGCAGTCATCAGCTTCCTTTTCCTGTTTCTGAGAAAACTTGGCGTTTATCAGCGAAGAACCAAGCGAACCAAGCTGCGAGTCGGTCAAGGCCGCGGCTACTCCTCCCGTAGAGGCCACGGCATCTTTCATAGCGTCTGAAAGAAGTTGCGTACGGAAAGCCTTCTTGGAGTGATGCTTCATGACATGTCCTATTTCATGGCCGATGATTCCGAGAAGCTCATCGTCGCTCATAATGTCCATCAGCGACGAGAATACCCGCACACTTCCGTCAGGACAGGCAAACGCATTTACATCTATCACATTGTAAACTTTGAAGTTCAAGGGGATTCCGTCCGCGTCGGTAAGGCCTTCGGTGAGTTTTTTCAAACGGATGGTATATGGATCGTCATCCGGGGTGACCGGATTGTGTTCATCCATCCATTTTACTGACTCTTTCACATACTGGGCCATCTGCTCATCGGTGAGCGTTACCGCCTGGACGGCTTTTGTGGCCGATCCAACGGCTCTTTTAAGATTGAACTGGCCATATGCGGGTGCCGAAAAGAAGATCAACCCGATTATGGCGAACACTTTGAATGATATTTTATTCATAAGTTTGGTATTTATTTCAGAATTCGTACGGATGTACGATCTCATTGTTTTGTTCTGATAAAAGTGCGTGCAAAATTACTAAAAAGTCATGGGACAAACAAAATTTGATGAATTTGGCAAATCAAATTTGACAAACAGCTGCATTTCCCCGGGATAAATAATTAGAATTCCTCAAAAGCCAATATTGTCACAGGAAAATGATACTTCTATGCATATCAAGCTGTCCGCGTCTTATGTGATACAGAGGCCTTCCTCATTCTGATCCATGCCGGAACACCTTTGATCAAGTGAATTAAGACCGTCATGCTCATGGCGATTCCGAAGCCGTAATGCCACAATCCGAGATGTGGGATTTTCACGGGAGACAGAAGTTTTATGGTGCCGGTGATCAGAGTCACCAAAAACAGAATGACCAAAAGCCAAGTGTCTGCATAAAACCACGCGAATTTTCTTTTCAGCGCGGTCAGCATCTTGCCGAACTGGCTCCAATGCACGAATAGCAGAACGGTCATGATGTATCCGGCCACCCAATGAATGATTTTTATCACGTTTCTTGGCTGGACAATCATTCCATGGCTCTTCAGATGCAGAATGATTCCGAATATCAACGTCACGCAAAATGCAATGACCAGCCACGCGCCTATTCCCACTCGACTTTTCATCTTTATTATAAGGTCAATTACTAATTTTATAATATTAACGATTTTTGCCCGATTTTTACTAATTTTGCGATTGTAATAAGTGTTATCATTCTATGGGAAAAATTACCAAAGAGGTTCCCGCCGACACGATTGTGGCAGGAAACCCGACAAAAATTATCAAGCCTATTCCACACCGTTCCGAATGCTCAGCCCAAAACGAAGAGGATCAGGCCATCCAGCTTGGACTTGACAGTTGCGGCGACTGATTAAAATTTGAAACAGCATGTTATGTTTAGAATTATAAAACACGCTATCTACTGGATAGCAATCACTATGTGTATGGCGCAAGCGTCAGGTTGCAACAGCAACGACAACATCACCTCCGTGCCGGCGTCCGAATTTCAGAAGGAGATCAAGACTGACTCCGTTCAATTGGTTGATGTCCGCACACCTCAGGAGTACGAGGAGGGTCATATAAACGGTGCGGTTAACATCGACATTCAGTCAAAAGATTTCCGACAGATTGCCAAGCAAAAACTGTCAAAGGACTCTACCGTGCTTGTCTACTGCCGCAGCGGCCGGCGCTCGTTGGAAGCGGCAGAAATACTGACAAAGCTCGGATATAAGGTCGTCAATCTCAAAGGAGGAATCATCGAATGGAAACACGATGACCTGCCGGTGACGGAAGCTGAGTTTCCTAAAGATTGATCCAATCATGGATATCGAGGATTTTAGAGAATATTGTCTGCGGATGGACGGAGTGACGGAGAAGACTCCGTTCGGAAAGTTTGCCCGTCGCTTCGACTCAATACTGGTGTTCTATGTTCTCGACCACATGTTCTGTCTTGTGGATATGGACGATTTCACCTCGGTAACCGTCAAATCCACCCCCGGTGAAATAGATGATATCAAGACGCGCTGTTCTTCGGCAGTCAAACCTATGAATCTGCATGAACGGCACTGGATTCAGCTTAATTTCAACGGAGACATCCCCGACCCCCGGATCTATGCCATGGTCACCCGGGCCTACGATATAATCAAAGCCAAATACACAAAGAACCCCCGTCCAACAAAGCGCGGGCAATAGCCACGTACATTCCGGGCTGATTTGACCAGTCTGCATAATTCACAATACTGTGTTATTCCCACAGTTCTCCGACAATAAAAAAGTAGCTGTCATGAAGGCAGCTACTGTCATGTAGGTTATGTATCAATCAGCTAATTAGCTAAGTAAGTGTTGAAATTTAATTTATACTTTATGCGAGCTTATTTTGGAGGTGGTTCCGGTGCGGAGCGAAGGAGAATATAGGCATATTCGACTGAACGACAAGCCGAAACCGACCCAAAAGAAGCCGCAGAAAGTATAAAAGACTTTTTTTCACTCACTATCGGTTAAATTTCAACACTTACTTAAAGCTGAATCAAATCATCAGGGTGCCGGATCACTTCGGGGCGAAGCGTACGGTTACCGAGGCTTTGCCCGGCTCTACTCCGGAGGGAAGATCCGCGGCGGTCTCCACTACATTGAAGACTTGGTTGGTCACGCCGCTGGACATAGTCTTGTCAACCTGCAAAATGTTCATGCCGATGCTGAGAACATATTTGCCCACTTCCAGATTCCCTGTGAGGATTCCCATGCCATAAGGAGCATAATACGGGGCGTAATAGGGACGCCACATAGGAAAACCGTCCAAAGCATAGTTCACGTTGGTCACTACGGCCTGCTTGCCGTCGTTGCCTTTGCAGGTCACACCAAGAACTTTCAGAGTATCACCTTTCACAACGTACAACTGCTTGCCGTCCAACACTACATTGTCGTAAACAGTCGTCACGTCTACATCAGGCAGATCATCGTCATCGGAACATGATGTGGCCGCTATGCCCAGAGGCAACAGCAGCAGCATCAGATAAAGAAACTTCTTCATTTTCATCTTTAGTTATGGAATGTGCTTCAGCCTACACATTTCCGGGTTCTTAATTATTATTTATTTATCTTAATAACAATTGTCATTGATAAAAGATTACATTATGGTGTGTAGAAAGTACCCTTGGAGTAATTTTGTGAGAATAAGACTAATGCTTAAAAAATCTGAAACGCCTGCCCTTTGTTTGCAGTTATGGAATTTCTGTATTAATTTTGCATTACATTTGCAATTTACAAGATTAACCCAAATCAATAAAACATAATAATGAGCACCCTAAAGTATGGAATCATCGCGGCATTCCTGACCGCAGGCGCCACACCTATGCTTATAAACGCCGAGGAAACTGACAATATTATAGTCCGCACCGATGCCTATCGGTGGGCCGGCGACACTATATTCCAGAATGAGTTCAAGGCCTGGGCCGTTAGCCCCGAGGAAATCCATTCCACATACAAGGGACGTCCCGGATATTTCATGCCCATAGAACAGACATGGAAGCGCAAGAACGACCTTTCTTCCTATCCGAAGCTAAAATCAACCAACAAACTCCACGAGGCCATCTACAATATGGGACTCGACGAGATGGTGAACGCCGTCGAGCCGGACACCACCCTCCGCACGGGCAAGGAATGGGCCGGAGTATGGACACGCGATGTGTCGTACTCCATTATATTAAGCATGTGCTACATGCAGCCCCAGGCTTCAATGATATCGTTGATGAAAAAGGTGAATCCTTCCGGACAGATAATCCAGGACACGGGGTCGGGCGGAGCGTGGCCCATATCCACCGACAGAATGATCTGGGTGGTGGCCGCTTATGAGATTTACAAAGCCACCGGCGACATGGAATGGCTGAAGAAGGTCTATCCCATAGCTCTGAACAGCATCTATAAGGACCAGGCCACGATAATGAGCCCGAACCTTTTGGTAAAGGGAGAGACAAGTTTCATTGACTGGCGCGAGCAGTCTTATCCCAAATGGATGCAGACGGCCGACATCTCTCAGTCGGAGGCCATGGGCACCAACGTGCTTTACGCCGCAGCCCTCAAGGCTTGCGCACAGATGGCCGACATTCTCGGTCAACGGAAAGAGGCCGCAAAACTTAACGCCAGTTATGACGCTCTTGTCAACACCATCAACAAGACTTTCTGGCTGGACGACAAAGGCTACTACGGAATGTACACTTACGGACGCGGCAACAAGATAATGAATCCCCGCGCCGAAACTCTCGGCGAGGCTTTGGCCATCCTGTACGACATCGCCCCCGAGGACCGGCAGAAATCCATCTCCCAAAACAATCCCCACACTCCGTTCGGCCCGGCGATTTTCTATCCTCAGATACCCGATATGCCAAGTTACCATAACAACGCCCTCTGGCCTTTCGTGGCTTCTTATTGGGCGCTGGCTCAGGCAAAGGCCCGAAACGAACAGGGTACAATGGAAGCCATCGGATCAGTATATCGTCCCGCCGCTCTTTTCGCGACAAACAAGGAAAATTTCAACCTCGACAACGGAGATATATATACCGAATTGAACTCCAGCAACATGCTGTGGTCGCTCTCCGGCAACATCGCCATAACCACCCGCATCCTCTTCGGAATCCATTATGAAAAGGACGGGCTGCTCCTTATGCCTTTCGTCCCCAAGGCTCTTGAAGGAACGCGTTCTCTTGACAATTTCAACTATCGGGGAGCCACTCTCAACATCACGGTCAACGGATATGGCGCCAATGTCTCCAAAATTACCGTCAACGGAAAGGCGTATAAGCCCGGAAAAGTTATTCCGGCAAAAAAACTCAAGGGTACCTGCGACATTGTGATCGACATGGACAACCTACCTATTCCGGAAATGAAAGTAAACCGTCAGCCCAACAGAAAAACTCCCGTCACTCCCGTCACATGGCTGGCGAACGATCCGTCGCTCAGCGGTCCGGAAGTCCCGGTCAACAATCTGCTGCAGTGGAATCCTATCGAATACATCGCAAAATATCAGATTCTTAAGAACGGCAAAATCGTGGCCGAGACCCGCGAGACAAGCTATCCGGCCACTTCATTCGGAGAATGGCAGGTAATAGGCGTTGATTCCGACGGAATCCCCTCTTTTGCCAGCGAGCCACGAAGCAACCGTGAGTCCTGGGTCTATGAATTCAAGAACGAGAAGACTTCCCTCACATCTCAGGAAGTGAGCTATAAACCCTCCGACAAAATCGCAGGATACCATGGCGAGGGATTCATCGAGCTCGATAAGAACGAAAACAACGCGGCGGTAAACGTCAAAATCCCGCAGAGCGGTCTTTACGCTTTCCAATACCGCTACTCCAACGGCAACGGACCTGTAAATACTGAAAACAAAGCCGCTGTCAGAACCATCACGCTGAATGGACGCAAAGCCGGGACAGTCGTAATGCCTCAGAGAGGCGTGGCCAACTGGAACGACTGGGGGATGTCGAACATGATCATCGTGCCGCTCTCCGCAGGAATCTACACTGTCGGTGTTTCATATCTTCCGGAAAACGAGAACATGAACATCAAGACAAACCATGTTCTTGTGGATCAACTCCGCGTGGAGAGATTGTCTGAGTAAGCTCTACATTCATTTATATTTCAAGGACACCGGGCCGGATTTTCGGCCCGGTGTCCTTTCCTTTTTTATCTATCCACCACCCGAACCATGTGTCATGGCCGAATGTTATGCTGATATATGATAACATTTCTCAAAATTATACTGGTAATTGTGATTCTGGCGGCGATGATTGTATTGCTTCTGGGACTTGACCAGCTTTTCACAGGCAGATTCGACGCGGACAGTTCCGACGCAAACCGACTGCGCGACGAGGTGGAAAAACATAAAGACGTAATTTCCGACAACAATGTATTCAATTCGCTGGTGCAGCGTTCCCGGAAACTACACGACACCTCAACGGAATCCAAAAGAAACTGATCTTTGCGTACTTTAATAAATTTTATAAAAAATAATGGAGTTAAAAGTTGAGCGGTGAAGTTGTAGAAAAGGGCATTGAAAAACGCGGAAAAATGCATTAGAATGAGAATGGATTTTGGTTAGAGTGAGAGATTGACATGAAGGATCCGCGGAATAAAGGGAAACATGTCAGAGTATGGA
>USIY01000131.1 GCA_900554845.1 uncultured Bacteroidales bacterium
GAGCTCTTCGGAGAGGGTGTCCGCTTCAACGATCTGCGCCGCTGGTCGGGCATCGACGGCGGACAGAACTGCGAGGCAGCACTGGCACTTGAGAAACAGAATGGTTCGGAAGTGAACTACACTGGCCGCTGGACTACCATGCGTCACGCAGCATCTTCTTGGGCCCAGCGTTATGCCGAGACCAATGGATTCCTACAGATTCCTAACTCGCAGATCAATATCGTTGACAATCCCGAGGTCTTGAAACAGAACGCAGGCTGGGGCAACGATGTAGCCGACTGGAACATGACCGGTACACCTGTTTACTAATCCATTAAACAAAACTCGAAATGAAAAAAACACTTTTGATATTGGGCGTGGCTGCAGGTGTACTGTTCACCTCCTGCGACCCGGCTGTGGATAAAGGCACTTTCGACTATGAGAACATGACGGCCGAAAGCCTTTTGAACGGAGCCACATTCGCACAGTTCGACCAAGTTGCCGATGATGCCGGCAACGTGTCGTACGTTCCGTCCGAGACGGGAAACTACATACAGTACAATATCCCGAAGGTATCGGCCGTAAACATCTTCTATGAGAAATCCGGCGAGAGAAAGACACTGTCCTACGGTCGTGCGGGAGGTATGTTCTATTATCTGCCTTCGCGTGGCAGCGATCCCACACAGACTCTCTATTTCGCCTATGTCAATCAGGACGGCCAGGAAGTGGTGGCTTCCAAACAGTTCACTCTTGATGTGGCTCAGGCTCTTGCCCCCGCCGTTAAGGTTCTTGTATCCAACAAGGGTGTCAAGAAATGGAAATGGATGCCTACGGAAACTAACGGAGGAGCTGTCTGGGGCAACGGAGGATGGATGGGAGAACAAGACGGCAGTGCCAGCATCAACGGCGCCTGGTGGGGCTGCGGTGTGAATGACGGCGATTGTCCTAACAAGTTCAGCGACCAGACTAACCATGCAGGCGGCAGATATGAAGAGATTAAAGGCGAATGCAGTTCTCTCTCATATATGGAATTTAACGAGGATGGATCCCTTACAACTTTTAGTCCTGACGGAACTCAGATCACTACCGGTACATTCTCTGTAAAGGATTATAACAATAACGAGGTTACAAATCAATCCAACCATTCCAGAGGAACTCTCGAGACTTCGGAGGGTGCTATTCTATGGCCTTTCGCCATCAATACAGATGGAATGCAGCCTAAGGCATTCCAGATTGGCTGGCTTGATCCTTCCCGCTTGATTCTGATCTATAAGAACGGTACTGCAGACGATGCTGAATGCACATGGTGGTCATTTATGAGTGATGACGATCCTGAAGGCATCCTCGCGTCACACGACTGGCATTGGAAACCGACATCGGTTAACGGTGGTGCAGTATGGGGCAACGGAGGCTGGATGGGCGCTCAGGATGGCACCGGCAACATCAACGGCGGCTGGTGGGGCTGCGGCGTAAACGACGGCGACTGTCCGAACAAGTTCAGCGATCAGACTAACCATGCCGGCGGCAAATATGATGAAGTAGAAGCTGAATGCTACAGCCAGTCTTACATGACATTCAATGAGGACGAAGCTACAGTGACTGTTTATGGCAAGGACGGCAACAAGATGCGTGAGGGGTCATTCTCAATAGACTGGGCTCCGACAGAGACAAGAATGGGTACCATCAATACTTCTGAAGGTGCTATCATGTGGCCGTTTATTATCAATACCGACGGCAAAATGGCTTCATCATTCCAGATCGGGTATCTTGGAGGTGACGCTATGATACTCATCTTTAAGAACGGTACGGCTGACGACGCTGAGTGCACATGGTGGTCATTCGGTAAATAACCATCAGTAGGTACTTAAATATTTAGGATGCGCGTTATATATAATGCGCATCCTTTTTAATCGCTTATCCATTTAGCTACTTATATTTTTTCCGATAATGAAAGAATTATTATATCTGATCATTGCCGTTTTGTGTATAGGGACGGCATGCTGTTCCGAAAGCAAAGAGGAATATGTTATCAAAGGAACCACTTCACAGTCGCGCCTCAACGGGAAAAAGGTATTTTTATCTCCTTACGGTAAGCCCGGAATCAGAGACAGCATCGGGGTGGATTCGGCGTTCATCAAGGATGGGAAATTTGAAATTCGTGGACATAGAGGTAAATTTCTCGCTCGTGTCACAATCGAAATCAACGAGAGGTTCGGCACACAGGATCTTCTTGTAGTGACTGAGCCGGGCGTGATCAACGTAGTGATCGACTCCGTTTCATCAGGGCACGGCACTCCGCAAAACGATCTTCTGCAGGCATGGAAGGAATTGAAGGAGGACCATGACCGTGTGCAGTGGAACCAGTCGCAGCACATCAAGTATCTCAAAGAACAAGGCGACACCGCTTATGCCGCGTCATTGACCGATTCATTAAGGCAGTTTAATGATCATTATATTGGTAAAGTTCACGACATCCTGAGCAAGCTGGGGGGAGGTCCCGCCTATGACTTTATTCATGGATTGTACGGAGATCCTAAGTAATTATTCTCGTTACTATATTGCGATGTAATAGGAAATTTACATCGGTTATGAAGTGAGTGATACTATTTTGCACAACTTTATCACTTGACACTCAGAGTTATGACTTAAGTTTGCAAATCTTACTGAAATTCCGTATCTTTGTAGAAAAATACTGACCTGACATCATGGCAGAAAACAATCATGCCGACTGCGGTAAGAAAACACACTCAACTACGATAAACATACTGACGGCTATATTCATAGCCGTGACAACGATATTATATTGGTTTTGGGCGATGCCCTACAGGGCTGCCCTCAGTTACAGGGAGCAATTGCAATTGTTTCAGACAACTGGAACCTATTTTCTGGATCTAATAAGTCGTCCCGGAGGTGCAGCGACCTATACAGGTGAATTCCTGACACAATTCTTCAATAATTATTGGATAGGAGCGGCCGTCATGTCGGGTATGCTGACGCTGTTTTTGCTGGCATGCTACAAAGCCATACGAAATCTGGCAGCTGCCATGTCTGAATACGTATCGATCGCATTGGCATTCATTCCGCTGATCGCTTTGCTGCTGTTCATGGGCAATCCCGACGTCACAATGAATTTCATAGTCGCCGTCACAGCAATCATGTGGACGTCCTGTCTTTATCCCCATCCGGACCCAGACAACGCGAAAGCAAAACAACGATCCATAAAGGAATACGTTCTGATGGCTTTTTTCACCTCGTTGCTGTACTGGCTCTGCGGGCCGGCCTCGATAATCTTTACACTCCTCGCAATTGTCTCGTGCTGCAAAAAGGGAGCTGCCCCAATCACGTATAAGGTAACATTCACTATAACAGCCTTAGTCTGGTTCTCCGCAAACTTTTGGATCTGGTCGTTGACACTCCACTATCCTGTGACGTATCAGCTTATCGGCATAGGTTACATGATGATGCCCGACAGGCTATATGCCGGCGAGCTTATAGTCTTCGCACTATGTGTACTGATTCCCTCCGTGGCATCACTGACGGCACGTCTCCCGCACAAAATAATGATTCCAACCTTAGTCGGAATCGAACTGATTGCCCTCGTGGCGCTTTACTCCAAAGCATACGACACCACCACCTACCGTCTGATCGACTATGACTATATGGTCAGAGCCAACGACTGGGAAGGTATCCTGAGATGTTCCGACGCGCATGATCCCGACCTGCCGCTCAGTGTAAGCGCTACAAATCTCGCCGCCGCTATGACCGGGCAACTTGACGCACGAGCCTTCAATTACCGCCAGCATGGCTCGGAAGGCCTGATCCCACCATTCGTCAAGGAGACGCTCTCCTCATGGAACACAGGCGAGATATTCTTCCAACTCGGACTGGTCAACAGCGCGCAGCGTTTCTATTTCGAAGGTATGGAAGCGATTCCCAATTACAACAAGAGCAGCCGTGCGATCCGTCGCCTTGCGGAGACCGCGATCATCCGCGGAAACTACACACTTGCCGATAAATATCTGAGGTTGCTCGAAAACACTCTGTTCTATAAAAAGTGGGCGCAAAGGAATCTTGAGCTGATACTCAATCCAAAGAATGTGGAAAGCCATCCATTGTACGGAACTTTGAGAAAGCGCATGATCGACGAGGATTATCTCTTCAGTGAAGGTGAACTGGACAAGACTTTAGGCCAGCTGTTCCTGAAGGATCCCGGCAATAATCCTGCTAAACAATATCTGATAGTATATCCTCTGTTGCAGAGAGACTTGAACAAATTCGCACAATATATGGGCGTAGTGGCCGAAGAGGATCCCAGTTACAATCCGTTGTTGGCACAGCAGGCTCTCGCTTTTATCTCCATGAAGAACGGTCAAGCGATCCCACAAGGCGCCGTGCCTGAATCGGTGGTGAATTCTTTGCGAGGATTCGCCTCCGCATGGACAAGCAAGAATCCGGATTTGATCAAGCCTTACCGCAGGACTCTTTTCCATTATCTATTATCTGAAGAATAATCTCTATCCATGACACATAAATCCTGTCTCGGCAAGACCGAAATAAGTTATAGAATCTTCCTGCTTCTGCTTCCTTTCCTATTATTGGGATGCGGAAGCAGACCTCATGACGCGCGCCGGGTCAATTCCCTTCCTCCCATATTCCCCGATTACGTCGACGTGACCGTTCCTGCCGGAATAGCGCCACTCAATTTTGCAGTAGTGGATCCGCAAGGCGATGTTCAGCGGGTTGACGTCACTGTAAAGGGAGCTGACGGCAACGAACTGCATGCCAACGGCGAATACGCCGACTTTAACATAGAGAAATGGCATAAGCTTACGGAAGAGAATCGTGGTAGGTCGCTGACCGTCACCGTATGCGCAAAGATAGACGGCAACTGGGTGCAGTACAACGACTTCAAGATTCATGTAAGCTCAGACCCTCTTGACCAATGGGGACTGACTTACCGCCGGATCGCCCCGGGATACGAGGTGTACAGCAAGATGGGGATATATCAGAGGAATCTCGGCAACTTCGATGAATTCCCCATAATCGAAAACACCATGACCGACGGCCAGTGCTACAACTGCCACACGTCCAACCGTACTAATCCGAAGGAATATGTGTTCCACGTCCGGGGTGAGCATGGCGCCACTATGGTGTACAAAGATGGAAAATGCACTTGGTTGAACGCCAATAACGACCAGCTCGGGGGCTCGATGGTCTATCCCTACTGGCATCCGAAAGGAAGGTACTGCGCCTTCTCGACCAACCAGACCCGTCAAGGTTTCCACATCTCCGGACCGAAGCGGCTGGAGGTGTTCGATTTGTCGTCGGACGTTTTCGTATATGACACTGAGAAAAACGAACTGGTACTTGACTCATTGCTGAGAAACAAGGAATGGTCGGAAAACACCCCTTCGTTCTCGCCCGATGGCAAATGGCTCTATTTCACTACCGCCCGCCAGCAGGAATATCCCCTCGGACACAAAGAGCAAAAATACAATCTGTGCCGCATAGCCTTCGACGAGACAACCGGCCGTTTCGGCGACCGTGTCGACACTCTTTTCAATGCGTCGGCCATGAACAAAAGCGTAACCTGGCCCCGGCCTTCCTATGACGGCCGCTATGTTCTGTTCACTCTTTGCGATTACGGATACTTCAGCATCTGGCACAAGGAGTCCGACCAATGGCTTCTGGATCTTGCAACCGGAGAGGCGCGCCCCGCGGAGGAAATAAACAGCGCCGAAGCCGACAGCTTCCACAACTGGAGTGACAACAGCCGTTGGATTGTCTTCACCTCACGGCGCCACGACGGCCTATACTCGCACCTCTATCTGGCCGGGATTGACGAGAAAGGACGTTTCTCCAAGCCATTCCTCCTGCCTCAGAAAAATCCGCTGGAATATTACGGACAATCGCTTTTCTCGTTCAATACCCCCGACTTCACTAAATCAAAGGTAGAATTCGACAGCAGGGAAGCGGTAGACGCCATTCTGTCGGATGAGAGAGTCCCGGTAGGAACCAAATAACTATACAAGGATGTCACGCAAAAATATTTTATGGAGCGTTTGTGGGCTGTGTGTATTTTGCATACTGCTCGCCATATTCTACCGGACTGTCTATTCATCTCACCTGCTTTGGCAGGAACAGAACCAGATATTTCTGAACACTCCGCAGTGGCTCTCCACATATTTCGACAGTCCGGCTTGGCTGGGCTGTATGGCCGGAGACTGGCTCACGCAGTTCTATCACAACACTGTGATCGGAGCCATAATCCTGTCTTTGGCTGTAGGATGCTGCACGGCTTGTTGCGCCATAATACTGTTCCGACTTCTTCCCCGCTGGGCCGCTTTGGCAGGGACAGTTGTTTTTGCAGTTCTTATGGCGGCTTGTTCCATGTCATCGACTACTCCACTTGCATTCTTCATGTGTTTGGTCGGAGGTCTTGCTACAGCACTGCTGCGTCTGTGGATACG
>USIY01000132.1 GCA_900554845.1 uncultured Bacteroidales bacterium
ACTGACCTATATGTTTCAATTCATTTTATAGAAAATCAAATATTCCGGACTCGGCTTTCTTTTATTACTTTATGCGGAATTTCAACGTCCATAATCAACCTATGGCACGATAATTGTGTTATAGTTTTATACATTATAGACTATAAAAACACATCAACGCGATATGAATTTCAATAATTTTACCATCAAGTCTCAGGAAGTGGTCCAAAAGGCCATTGACTACGCCAAGCAAGCGGGTCAACAACAGATTGAGCCTGTCCACATCCTTAAGGCCATCATCTCCGAGGCCGAGACTATCGTGAATTTCATTTTCCAGAAAACGGGTGCGAATCTTCAGTCGGTGAAAACCGGAGTGGATGCCGCAATCGCTTCTTTGCCGAAAGTGTCAGGAGGAGATGTATTTTTGTCACGCGAATCCAATGACGCTCTCCAAAAGGCTGTGGATTTCTCAAAAAAGAACGGCGATGAATACGTGTCGGTCGAAGCCATGCTTATGGGAATCTTCGAGACCCGCGACAAAGCCTCGCAACTGCTGAAAGACGCGGGGCTGTCGGAGAAAGAGCTGAAAGCCGCTATCGAAGAACTGCGCAAAGGCAACAAAGTGAAAGACCAAAGCGCGGAAGAAACTTACCAGGCGCTCAGCAAATATGCTATCAATCTTAATGACCGGGCGCGCAATGGAAAGCTTGATCCGGTGATAGGCCGTGACGAGGAAATACGCCGTGTGCTCCAGATTCTTTCCCGAAGGACTAAGAACAATCCTATGTTGGTGGGCGAACCCGGAACAGGCAAGACCGCGATAGCGGAGGGTCTGGCTATGCGTATCGTTCGCGGAGACGTCCCTGAAAACCTCAAGAGCAAACAGATTTACTCCCTTGATATGGGTGCGCTGGTGGCCGGCGCAAAGTACAAAGGAGAGTTTGAAGAGCGTCTGAAAGCCATCGTGAATGAAGTAAGCGGATCCGACGGGGAGATTATCCTTTTTATCGATGAAATCCATACTCTTGTCGGAGCAGGCAAAGGAGAGGGTGCCATGGACGCGGCAAACATTCTGAAACCGGCTCTGGCACGCGGCGAACTCCGTTCAATCGGTGCGACCACTCTTGACGAGTACCAGAAATACTTCGAGAAGGACAAAGCGTTGGAACGCCGTTTCCAGAAAGTTATGGTAGACGAACCCGACGAGCTTTCGGCCATATCGATTCTGCGCGGTCTGAAGGAGCGTTACGAGAACCATCATAAAGTGCGTATCAAGGACGAGGCGATCATCGCCGCCGTTCAGTTGTCAGTACGTTACATCACCGACCGTTTCCTCCCCGACAAGGCCATCGACCTGATCGACGAGGCAGCTTCCAAACTGCGGCTTGAAATGGATTCCCAGCCTCAGGCTCTCGACGAGGCTTCACGAAAGATCAAACAGCTTGAAATAGAAAGAGAGGCCATAAAGCGTGAAGGCGACAAATATAAGCTGAAAGAAATCGACGAAGATCTCGCCAATCTGCGCGACACAGAGAAATCTCTCCGTGCTAAATGGCAGGCTGAAAAGACCGAGATCAATAAGATCCAGCAGAACAAGATCGACATCGAGCAACTGAATTATGAAGCCGAACGCGCTGAGCGTGAAGGAGATTATGCCAAAGTCGCCGAGATACGCTACAGCCGCATCAAGCAGAAGGAGGACGAAAATATCGCCATCCAGGCCAAGCTGAAAGAGCTGCAGGGAGAAGGCGCGATGATAAAGGAAGAAGTGGATGCGGAGGATATCGCTGAAGTCGTGAGCCGTTGGACCGGAATTCCTGTGAAAAAAATGGCCCAGAGCGAAAAGGAAAAGCTCCTGCATCTTGAAGAAGAGCTCCACCGCCGCGTGGTAGGACAGGAAGACGCAATCCGCGCCGTCTCCGACGCAGTGCGACGCAGCCGCGCGGGACTTAACGATCCGCGACGACCCATCGGATCCTTCATATTCCTCGGCACAACCGGTGTCGGCAAGACCGAGCTTGCTAAGGCACTCGCCGAATACCTGTTCGACGACGAGGATATGATGACACGTATCGATATGTCGGAGTATATGGAGAAACATTCCGTGAGCAGACTTGTCGGAGCGCCTCCGGGATACGTAGGTTATGAAGAGGGGGGCCAGCTTACGGAAGCCGTGCGACGCAAACCTTATTCGGTAGTGCTTTTCGACGAGATCGAAAAAGCCAATCCGGATGTCTTCAACATTTTGCTTCAGGTTCTTGACGACGGCCGTCTCACCGACAACAAGGGAAGGTTCATTAATTTCAAGAACACCATCATCATCATGACTTCCAATATGGGTTCCGACATAATCCGTCAGAATTTCGAGGGATTCAATGACAAGAAGGAGGACGAGAAGGAGAACATCATCCAGACCACTAAGCAGGATGTGATGGACCGGCTGAAACAGATTATCCGTCCCGAATTCCTGAACCGTATCGACGAGACTGTGATGTTCACCCCGTTGAGTCGCAAAGAGATTCTCGAGATCGTGAACCTTCAGGTCAAGAGCGTCCAGAAGATGCTCCAGGCCAACGGCATAACGTTGAATGTCACGCCGCAGGCACTTGATTTGCTGGCCGAAGATGGATATGATCCCGAATTCGGCGCCCGGCCTGTGAAACGCACCATCCAGCGCATGGTGCTGAACCAGCTGTCGAAAGATATCCTCGCGCAGAAAGTTGACCGTGAACATCCCATCACCATCGACGTAAAGGACAACGAGCTTGTGTTCGTCAACAAATAAAACAGTATAACCTTAATCTTACAATATAAATGAAAAAGCGGGGCCGTTGGAAAATGGTCCCGCTTTTAATTCCCTTTATCGTGCCAATGAAACGTTTACAGCGATGCCGTAATTTGAATTGCTTGTGGGATAGCTTGAATTTGAAACCAAAGGAGTGTTGGTCTGATGGTCGAAGAAGGCAGACAGAGTGATTCGCTTGGACAACTGATAGGAAGCCATGAAATTGACCGAGAACGTCTGCGTCCCTTGCGTGGGTTGTGTGTAAGCCGTTTCGATACGCCGTATCAAGGACTGGTTGTTGCTCCATGCCAAGTCAAGATTCAGCGTCAGATCATTCGACACCATACCCTGCTTGCTGCCGATCTTCAGAATCTTGTTGAAGTCGGCGATTTTGTATCCCGCTCCCACTTGAATCTGTTTGCTTGTTGTCTCGACGATCTGGCCGGCCGACGTGTTTAGGTTGAGCGTTCGTGAATCGCGATACTCAGCGTTGAACTGCAAGTCGTTGAAGAGCGTGAACTTTACTCCGAAAAGAGGCGCGAACTTCTCCGTTATTGTCACTGAGGGGATATTATAAGGAGAAGAGGGCGACGGCATCTGCGTAAGCTCGTTCATGACATAGCCGTTCTCCCCTATTCCATTGCTTACCCAGTTCATATAGCTTGAATATGAGCCTATGGAATATGTACACTGATAAGCATGACTTAGTGTGAATGTCTTGAACCACTTGCTGAGATTGCCAATGTTAATCAGACCGTCATAAGTCACACGCCAGTTAGGACGCATGGACGCGAGACCCGGGAAGAGTTTCATCGACTGCTTTCCGGGCTTAGTGCCGCTATAGGCCGCGATGAACGCCGGAATAAGCACTTCGGGGCTGGTCTGGCTGACGCCTCCGTCCTTAGGATTATATTCCGCTCCCGCCAAAGATGTGCCGGCAAAAAATCCTGTGGTAGGATAAGTGGTGCCCGAATACTGCCCTTCAACTCTTCTCTGCATTTCCGGAATATATGACAGGAATTTCGAGAAAGCTTCAGAAGCATACCCATTCTCCGCCTTGCTGTTGCGCATCGCAGTCATGAAAGCCCAATGCGTACGCACATAGGATCCCGAGAAAGAAGTGGGATTGCCCTCGTACATAAACTGCATCTGCTCTGTCCGGCTGTCGGTCAGATTCGATGTCAACAATATCTTCAAACCTCTGACAGGTTCGAGATTCAGTTCAAAACTGAATTCCTTGCTTTGGTTCCACAATGCCGGCGACACCTGCTCGCTGTTGGTTATGAGCCAGTCGCGATCCAAGGCTTTGTCCACATAATCCTTGCCATAGAATCCAAAAGCGAAATCCAAGCCGGGAGCCATGGGACCGTAACTCTTGGACTGTCCGAATATGTCGCCCACATTAGGCGAGAACAACGGTAGATTAAGAGAATGTGAGCTTCGCCATCTGAACGATACCGACCGAACCATCATAAGGAAACGAAGCGCGTGATCCGTCACGTCCTGAAAACGGTCGGCAGATGTCTTGCGCAGGTCTTCACGGATCGTCAGTTTCAACTGAGTGCTGCCGGTATCGGTGATCTCAATAGTATTGGCATCCTTTACCTTGTAGTTCAGTTTCCGTGGCTTTCCGTCCACCATGGCGGTGATACGCAACTTCTTGGTGCCCAGATTGTGCTTCACATCCTGAACTGTGTCTTTAAGTGTGATGGCACGTTCGAATTTCTTGCCTTTGTCCTTCTCATCCTGTCCGATGACCTTTCCGTTCTTATCCTTTACTTTTCCCCTCTCGGAGGTGTTCCTTCCTCGGTTCTTGTTGCGTGAAGATGAAGAGCCACTGAAACGCTTGTTGATACGCTGCAGATATTTTGATTTATTGTACAGGGTCTCAAAGTTGAGCCGTGCATCCGCGTTCCAGTTCGTCTGATTCTGTATAGAGTTGCCGAGAAATATATCGTCCACAGTCGCACCTTTGTCCCATTGATAGGTAGAGGAATAACTTACGGAGCCTGTCAGGTAATCCAAAAACGGAAGTTTGTTGAACGGAGCCTTATAAGTACCGGTGAAAGTCTGATTATAGTTCCAGGGCGTGCCCAGTCCCTTAAGCGAAGACATAACGGTATCTTTCCATTGTCTGTATTCGTCAGGAAAAAGCCGCTTGTTCACCGCTCCTATGGTTTCCTCAATCCTGGCGGTGGTGTTGGAGGAGAAACTCAGCTGCAACGATTTTATGAGATTCCAATTCAATGACAACTGACGGTCCCATGTGAAATTCTTGCTGACCTGCACCGGCAGCTGAAAATCCACATCTGCCTCGCTACGCGTCTGCTGCTCATAATAATAACGATGCATGGACGTATAGAAAGTCAAATTCTGGAACAACCAGTTTATCTCCCAGTCTTTTAAGAATTTGGCAGTCTTACCTTTTCCTTTCACCCATCCGAACGGCTTCAGAGGTTTGATATAGGGTGTATAACTGTACTGGAACGAACCACGATAGTCGCTGGTGTTTTCATATTCGGTGGTGGGATCCATATTCTTCTGCTTGTTGAAGCTGAAATTCAACTGGAAGTTGGCAGGGTCCCACGGCATAGGCACCTTGTTCTGAACGTTGAAACGGAAATTGGACAATGAGAAACTCTCCACGCTTTTGCGGGTAACGGCATAGGATTTGATTGAATCCTTCTCATGTTTCGTTCGGGCCGCGTCAAGAGCATCCTTCAGAAGAATATCCTGATCAAGCGGATTATAACGCGGCGTTGTGCGCTCCTCCGACTTGGAATAATACACCGGAGCCGACAGTTTTGCTTTTTCCGGAAGGAGTTTGCCGATATCTCCCTGAACTGCGACGTTGTATTGGTCGTAAGTGTCAAGCCTTCGAGATGACAAGCCTTGGTCAACGGAGCCGAATCCATCTGTTTCGCGGTGATATGTGAAATTCACGCTCGCTATGTCGGACAGCGAGAGCATGGCGTTGGCGTTAAGAGCCCAACCACCGTTTTCGTTAAAATCGGTGACACGCATCTCATTGACCCATACAATTCCGTCCTTGACGGAATTGGAGCGGTTTCGGATACCGATAAGCATTACCCTTACATCGCTCAGACTGGGATTTCCCAACACCGAAATTGTGTTGTGAGCGTTGTCCGGATCCTGTTCGGAGTAAATCTTGGTATAGGAAACGCCCTCCACATTGGCGCTCTTGTCCCTATTACGGTGCACCTTTGTCTGGGTCAGGTTGGAGAGAGCAAGATCAAGATAATTGGAAGAGGGCCATACAATGCTACGGTCGCGGCTGTTGTAGTTGTTATATTTCCCGAATGGTGTCAGTTCCAACGGTATCTCGTATTCGTAATAATTATTCTTCACATCCGAACCGAGACGCAGGAATATACTGAGGTCGCCGTTCTTCAGATCTGTCACGTTGTTGATCAAGGCCTCTGCATGAGTCCACATCTGTATGCGCTTGTATATACGCAGATCCATCGATGTGTTTTTATACACGCCCCGGGCGTCGCCGGGCTGAAGTCCGGTGACTTCCAGCTGCAGCGACTGCTCGTTCAGCTGCGTGGCCTGTGTGGATC
>USIY01000133.1 GCA_900554845.1 uncultured Bacteroidales bacterium
TTCCTGGGCTACATTAGCGGAGGCTTTGGCTGTGCAGTATTGCAAGCCGGAGCCGTAGCAGACCTCGGCGTTGAAAAGTTGGCAGGTTGCCAACGTTTCATCTTTCTCTATGAGGTCTATTATGTAGAACGGCATGAGGTTGTCTCCACCCCACGGCATGAAGGAAAGGTCTTTTTCAACAACGGTTGGGATGATGTCAACGTCCTCACGGAATACGGCACCGGAATTGACTGTAAACGCGGCGCGGGCCTCGAAGCCGGGAATGGTTTCGACAGAGTTGTAGTTAAGTTCAGAAATAGAAAAGTCCATAACTTGTGGTTGTTTTCCACAAAGTTATGGACTGTATGAGGTGCGCGAAAAGACGCGATTATTTCTCGAAATTAGATATTGAATCAATATCAAAATACATCATACCAAGACTAACTTCGTATCTATCGTCAAAAATATCATCTTTCCTAACTGAAAACTCAGGTGTATAAACACTTGAACTACGACCTAATAATGCGTGAAAAGCTTGAAGATTTTCAATCCTACCAATAAATTTGCCATTAATGGTATAATAGGAATCTTCATTGAGAATACTTACATATTTAGGGTCAATCTTTCCAACTATATCGAAATTTACCTCATATAAAGGTGAGGGAAATTCAAAATCAGAGGGTTTAATCCATGATTGGAATTGAGCCATCACATTTCCTTTTGAGTCCTTATTAAGGGCGTTTAATTTAACCGGAATGTTCTTGATTAAATTGATAGAATCTGAAAGTTCAGTGAAGGATTTAAGGAAATCTTCATCAGCTTGTTGACGTGTTAAATCATTGCTGTCGAAGTTGGGGTGAGTTGCTACAAAGTCCTCGACAAAACCGACAATCGGATATTCTGACTTTCGATTTTGTTCTACATTCACTTTATTAGTTGATGTTTGCATACAGCTTGATAGCAACATCAACAAGTTCATAAGAATAAATACTATCTTTTTCATTGGCTCAATGATAATCTTTGCAAAATTACGAAAATTCTATGAGTTATCAAAGGAATACTTCGAGGTCGTTGACGCGGAAGATACAGCAGTCGCGTATCTTGCGGCACTCGCCGGAGGAAAGTATCTTTACGTTCCTCCAACCACCGTAGAACGAATAACGGAGAGAAATGATGTTACGCAGTTTCAGGATAGAGCCGTCGGATTTCCATACGGAAATATCGACAGGGTCGCCGCTGTTGAGCATGGTGCGAGCGGTAGATATGTGTATCGAGCGAGCCATTGGTTATGAATATACTATGTTGTAGGGAGAAGTGAAGATACCGCGAGAGGCAGACAAGCGCACTATCGGGCGGTTGTCTGTATATCGCCATGTGAACTTGACCTTGTTAAGTTTCTCGTCGCCGTCCTGAATTTCGCAGGTGGAGTCGGTAATGAGTATCGGAGCGAGAAGCAGCGGGTCATAGCTGTTGGTCGGGTCCGGCTCGATTCGGAACACATCGTGCGACGAAAAGAGTTGGTCTATCCACCCAGCTTCGTCAGAAGTCAGCGGTCCGGCCTCCACCTCGTATGTTTTGGCCGTGGACTGGTTGTAGAAGCGCGAGTTGCCGTTTATGATGGCAACGGAGCGGTCTACGTCCGTCTTTGCGGTGGTTACCACCGGCAAAGTGGCCGAGTCCCAGACATTGAAGCAGTTGCGGAAGTAGAACGATTCAAGGTCTGTGAGCGAGTTGTCAACGAAGCAGGTAACAGACCGCTGACCGCAACGGACGGTAAACGACAGTAGTGTAATGTCGCCGGGCCGAGCGGCGGCGAACCCTGCGGCATCGGCAATTACCGAGGACAACGGCACGTTGATCTGCACGACCCCGGAGGTGGCGGCGGTCTTGCCGGAGTCCATGAAATATGAATGAAGAAATCTCGCCTCAGATTTTTTCGTCTGAAAGGTATGCTGTACGGAATACTCCAGACCCTCCCCGGATTCCGCGTAGAGGAAAAGGGAGAGTGTGGAGCCGGGAGCGACACGGCGCATGGAGAGTGTTGTCAGGAAATTCTCGCGGAGAAACGTCGGAATATCCGTGCAGACCGTGAAGCGGTCGCAGTAAAGGATATGAAGCAGACAGAAGTCAGCCTTGTTGTTGACCGAGTCGGTAAATACCCGCAGGGTAAAGTCGGCGCATGACTGGCCGGACTTATTCATCTCGGACTCTATAAGCGAGCCGAGATCATAGAGCGTTACATAACCGCCGTGGGCGTAGTAACGCTCCGAGAGAATGACGATGCCGCCGGTGGCGGTGAGTGTAACATCGACAAAATCGCCGTCGACTGCGACAGTGAGTTCGCCGACAGCCGAAGAAAGGAGTCTGCCCTGAGGCTTGTAAGTGATGCGGTGTGCCATGATGCAAAGGTATTATGGCAGTGCCGTTCACTAAAAGACATTCACGAACATAGAGATACCTTAATTTGTTAGAAAAGAAAACAAGAAAACAAATGAAAAAAATATTTCTTTTCCTCGCTATAACCCTTGTCTCGGTGGCAAGCGCATCGGCAATCGACCTCAAAGAGGCTTTTTCTGCATTGTCAAATCTCCCTAATGTATCGGTCAAGGAGAATCTGGACTTAAAGGACTTGACTAATAACAAGTGCCCTATAAAGTTAGACTCACTGAAAATTGCGCAGGTGGCAATAGCTTATGACCTCGATGCAGAAAAAATAGCTGTTACTGGAAATGGTGCATACACCATTCTCAATCAGATACCATTCCAATATATGATAAATGGTGCGAACAATAATAATGTATGCGCATTTCTATACTCCACACCATACGAAGGGCACGCAGGATTGAATCATCTTTTGATTGCAATAATGAGCGGTGAGTGGGGAACTGTTTGTTTTGTAGACGCAATCGTGGCAGATAAAGAACGAGATGCCATACAGGCAGCTTCTATTGAGATGAAAGGGAATTATCTGAATATGATAATTCCAAAATATTTCAACATCACAATAAACTGACACAGCATTACAGCAAAGAAATTATTTAGAGGCTGACTCTTTGGAGCCAGCCTCGATTATGTAATAGATTGGAGGTTATAGCTCCAATCTCGGCATGAGGGCGTTGCCACTTAACGACTCGCGGCGTTGAGCCTCGGAGAGAAGGGCGCGGGCGCGGAAGTGCGCTCCGGCGTGAACCTCGTTGTCCGTGATAGCGAGGCTGTGGCGCTGCTCGACACAGCGGATAATCTGAGAGATTTGGCGGTAGTGGCTCCACAGGCGGCAGAGTTCTTCATCAGTGAAGATGAACGAGTAAGGCATTTCAAAAGAGTTCATGTTTTCGGGAATTAAAGGGTTTACCTCCCATTCGGTCGGTGAGCTAAAGGTTGTATTGAGTTGTGATTGTCGATAAGACAGATGCGGAGGGTATGATTGTTCGGGGATTTGATGCTTACGAAGTCCTCGCCGTCGCGTCAACAATAGAAAAGGGCAAGGCGTACCGCGTCAATATCGTTGTCGGCAAAGAAATCCCATCTGCCCTGTTTTGTGGTACAAGTATATTTTCGTTGCATCGTCGTGAGAATTAAAAGGTTTGACAATCGGGAGAGAGAAGCGAGAGGGCTTAACCCTCTCGCTGAGCCTCGAACTGGAGGCGTTCGTAAATGTTTTGGGATATGGTAGCTCCGTAGCGGGCTTTGAGCAGGTGCATATAGCGTATTGCGCTCTTGGCTGTCTTGCAGCCGCAGCCGACGTTGTCCTTGGGGGCTACACCCTTGAAGTAGACGTACCAGCGGTTGAACTTGTGCTGAGCCACGATGAGCTTGGGAGTGATGGCCGGAACTGTCTCGACAGCGGGAGCTGTGGCTTTTTTAGCGGAGCGACGCGGTGCTGCGTTCTGAGCGACTTTCTTTTCTGCGGATTTTTTAGTTTTCTTTGCCATGATTTTGAAGTGTTTGGGGTTTGAGATGTGAGCCGATGCTCTTAATTTTTACGAACAATCAGGTGGGAAGCTGTTTGAGACCGAACAAAAATTTATAGAGAATTTTAAGCGTAGCGGCTAAAAATGAGGCTCGTACCATTTTTCGTAAAATTGTCGTGTAAATAGGCGGAGCCGGTTTTAGAGAGCCGGAGGGAAGTTGAGTTGGCGACCTAACTTTGTACAGGAAAAATAAGCCACGGTTCATATCCCCAAATACGAAAAGGCAAACAGAAAACTAACCGAAGGGAACATAGCCAAACCGCCCCGTCTGAGAGACCCGGCTACGACTACGTACTCATTGAGGCTGCAAGTTCAGCGGTACGGATACCGAGGGTGTGGCAAGGACTGTCGAGATGCGGTTGAAGCCAAGAGCGGTGCTATATGTGCTTGCGCCCTATACGGAGCAGACCCCAGGACTCGGAGAACGCAACGGGGCGAGACAAGCGGCGGCGGTGTCCGTCGCACCCGGAAGTCGAACCAACTGAACGGCTGTGCAACCTATCTAAACGAAGCAGGGCAAATTGGATATGGCGACATCGGATGCGATGCGTCGATACCTTAATGATTGGCGCGACATTGAGGACGGAGTCGAGTTAGTCAATAAACAAGCAATACTCCGCATCTGCGATAGACAAACTGATACGAACCATCCCGAAACAATGATTTGAAATGCCTCTGATCATCTTGCGTGGAACCAGGATGTGGAGCGCAGCCAATGAGCGGTCGAGCAAGAAACGGGAGCGAACTACCTATCTGCCCCGACGAAGGCGGTGGCGTAACTTCGGCTTGGAGGCGGTGCAGGAGAGCCGATGGATAAATGCGTGTAGGCAATGGCGAAATGAACAGAGCGAAAGGCTGCCCCGGCGGACAGCCAGCCCTTTGAGGGAGGAGGATTTTACCAACCTGTGAAGCAGCCCTGAACCATCGTGTAATCGACGTCTTCGTACTGGGATGCTGCGATTTCCTGGGCTTCCTCGGCGGTACGGGCTTCGACTTCCTCAGTGTAGCTTTCGCCGTCGAAAGTGATTACTTCTACCGAGAAGTATTTGAGCTTGCGGTTGGAGTTGAGAGAGCTGTCGAATATGTTCATTACGTGGGTCATGATTTTGAAGTTTTAGAGGGTTTTTACTGTGCGCCGGGGCGCGTTTGATTTTTACGTGCAATAAGGAGGGAAGCTGTTTGAGACCGAACAAAAATTTAAAGAGAATTTTAAGCGCAGCGTCTAAAAATGAGGCTTGTACCATTTTTCGTAAAATTGTCGTATAAATAGGCGGAGCCGGTTTTAGAGAGCCGGAGGGAAGTCGAGTTGGCGACCTAACTTTGCAAAGTGAAATATCATAGCGTGTTCCGAGCGTGTTTACAAGTAAAGTTCCTCGCGAAACGTCCCGGCAAAATCCTGATCCACGTAACCTGCAAGGCATATTTGGCGGTGAACGCCGACTGCAAGCCCAAATACACATCTACACCGTGAAGTAATCACTCGATGGCAAAGCGGTGCATAGACACCGTGCCATAGCCTCCGGCGCTTGGCTCTGCCAAGAACCCCGTGCCGAGGAAGCACAGGGAAAAGAATTGCAACGCAATCGCCGAATACCTCTAAAAATCAATCATTGAATGAGGCAAATCGCCTCAGTACGAGTCGATGGAGTGCAGATGGTTCAGTGGTTCAGTTGGTAAAATCTCCCTCAAAGGGCCACGAAGGACGGTAACGGCCTATATCTGGAAATGAAAGCTATTGCCGGAACAATGCCGCGTAAAAAGCGAGCCTCGGATCCACAAAGTGGTGCCGAAGCTCGCTGTATGAGTTAGCGATTGAAGCCTTCCGGTCGAGACCTTACGCTCGATACACGAAAGCCCGGCGGCGGTACCGCAACTCCATCTATTAAAATCTATCTGCTCGGTGCTCATAATTCTCATAATTTATATGAGAATCAGAACAACTCTTGAAGCCATCGGTCGTGAAGAATAGAAAAACAATAACTACGACAACGACAAGTATTATATTGGCAATCTTAATCAGCAGGCGTTTAGTACGTCCGAAGAAATCATGTGTAGTGGCATATTGGTACCCATCCTTAATACATTGATAAAGCCATAGACAAAAAATGATAAGCAGGTACAGAAGAAATGCACCAGTAAAAAGATATTCAAAAAATTGCGCATGGTCAAAGAGGAATGTCCCGGTAACACCAACAGCACCTCTTACCCAATCAATGGTCCACAACCACCTGCAAAGCAAACTGACAAGATAGAACGCACCAACAACTATGACTAACATTAAGGCGCATCCTAATACGACAAAAGAGCCTGTGGTAACATTTTCCCAAAGATTCTTCACCCATTTTTTCATAGATGTTGGAATATGAA
>USIY01000134.1 GCA_900554845.1 uncultured Bacteroidales bacterium
TAAAACGATAGAAAATTCTTATCTGAGTAGATGCTATTGAAAAAAATATATAACAGCTAAGGTTTATAGCTTTTCGCGGACCCAGTTGGCGGGGTCCTTGCGCCATTCTTTCAAGGTCTCCACATCGCTCTCCTCGATGTTGTCGGTGGCCAGTGCGGCCTCCACCATCACGCCGTAAGTGCAGAGCGACACCATGTCGATGTCGGCGTTGTTGAGACGCTTCACGGCCATGGGGAACTCATAGTTGAAGATGGCGACTCCTCCCAGCACCTCGCAGCCTGCCTGACGGATCACTTCCGCTGCGCGCAGGGTGCCTCCGGCGGTGGCTATGATGTCCTCCAGCATCACCACTTTCTGACCGGGACGAAGATTCCCCTCTATCAGGTTCTCCAGACCATGGTCCTTCGGTGTGTCGCGTACATAAACGAAGGGCTTTCCCAACTCGTCGGCTACTATCGCTCCGATGGCGATCGCCGCTGTCGAGACGCTTGCTATCACATCGGCACGCTCAAAATGTTCCACTATATGTTTTGCCAGTTCCACCTTGACGTAGTTGCGTACGTCAGGATAGGACAGAAGCCGCCGGTTGTCGTTGTAGATCGGCGAATTCCAGCCCGAACCCCATACAAACGGCATTTGTGGCTGGAGCTTGATAGCGCTTATGCTCAATAATTTTTCTGCCAGAAGGCGGTCAGGTGCTGTCATATTTTTCAAATCTTTTGTCAAGATAAAGGTCCTGATGGGTTATCTTATTACAATGTCAAGACGTCTAAATAGTTTCTTAACTAAACTACAAAATTACACATCAGACGGCAAAAAAACAAAAAAAACTTTGGATGCGGTCCAAAATACATTAATACTAACAAATTACGAGGAGAAATTATCTTCGGAAATATCAGAAAGTCACTGCCAGCGACAACATTGACAAATGTCCGGAGGGTATGTCCAAAGGTCCTGTCAGACACTGTGCGGCGGCTGTGAGCGTTGCTCCTGTCGTGCAGACGTCGTCCACAAGCAGAACGTGTTTGCCGGCTAATCGCTCGGGATGTCTGAGCGTGAAAATGTCTTTTAAATTATCCAGACGCCGGTCGTGGCTGAAAGCCGTCTGAGTGCGGTGCGGGCGTCGGGCGCGCAGAGATGTGTCCACCGGGATGCCGGTGATTTTTGATATCCCTATGCACAGTTGTTCGGCCTGGTTGTAGCCGCGTCTTGCCCGTTTCCACCAGTGCATCGGAACGGGAATCAGCAGATCAATGCCGTTGAAGAATCCGGAGTTCAGCAGCTCCCGTCCCATTAGCTCGCCCATATACCGGCCCAAGTCCCTGAATTTACGGTATTTCATGTCCTGGATCACCGTCGCCAGGTCGGAATTAGGTGTATATAGAAACACTCCGGTGCATCGGTCGTAAGGGACGATTCCCATGAAGCGTTTCTCCATAGGGTTGTTAGGGACACGGTGGAAGTTGGATCGCGGCAGCCGGTTCATGCATCCCTGGCAGAGGTAACGCTCTTCTTTGATGAGTTTTCTTCCGCAGTCGTGGCATGTGCGGGGAAGTATGTATTCCAGCAACGCTCCCATGGTGACAAGACGTTATTCATCATTCTACGGGAAGGCGTTTCACGGCTTCCTGGGTTATTTTTATTGCGATATTCGGCTCGAAGCCGCGTGACATCAGATGCTTCACCAATTTAGTGCGGTGGTCGAAGTTCTTTAGGTCCAGAGTCTTGACTTTTGCTTTTGCGGCGGCTATAAGAGCCTTTTTGTAGGCTTCCGGATCAATTCCGGCCAACGCTGCGTCGATATCCGAAGCCGGGATTCGTTTGGTGACGAGGTATTCCCGGATTTTTCGCTTTCCCCAGTTGGAAAACCTCACTTTATCGCGTGCCAGTGCTCCGGCATAGCGCGTGTCGTCTACGAATTTCATCTCCGTGAGGCGGGTCATGATATCCTCGCTTTCTTCCGGAGCGAGGTCCATCTTCCGCAGTTTTTCCCTAAGGTCGTAACTGCATTGCTCCGACCTGGCGCAAAGCGCCGCCAGACGTTCCATGGCTTTCTCGGGGGTGACGGGCCGTTTTTGCTTACCCTTTGGTTCCATAGGCGAATCTTTCTCTGTTTTCTGAGTCGCGGCTTATAGTCACGTCTTGGAAACCATTGCTTTCCATAAGTTTCTTGATATCCGTTGCGAAGCGTGGATTGATCTCGAAGTAAAGGGACCCTCCGGCTTTCAGGGCCGCGGCCGCTGCCTCGGTGATGCGGCGGTAGTAGCGCAACGGATCGTCGTCCGGCACGAACAATGCCAGCGATGGCTCGTATTTCAGCACGTTGTCCTCCATTTCCCCTTTTTCCTCCTCCGGAATGTATGGTGGATTGCTCACTATGACATCGAAGCTGTCCGCGGCGAAATGTTCGGAGAAGATGTCGGCGTGGATGAAATTTATCTTGGCTCCGAGGTTCTTCGCGTTCTCCTCGGCCATTTTCAGGGCCTCTTCGGAGACGTCGGTCGCCGTGACGCGGGAGTAGGGGAGGTTGCGGCTCAAAGCTATGGCGATGGCTCCTGAACCGGTGCCGACGTCCAGCACGCACAGGTCGGGAGCGGTGCCGTAACGGTCCACTATCATGTCGACGAGCTCGGCGGTTTCCGGCCGGGGTATCAGCACTCCGGGAGCCACTTTCAGATCCATGCCGTAGAAGCGTGCCTCGCCGAGGATATATTGCAATGGTTCATGCTGTTCCAGGCGCACGAGGATATCGCCGGCGGCCGACAGCATCCGCTCCGAGACCGGCAGGTCGGAATTGATGATCAGGGCCGTCCGGTCCCACCCCTTCAGGCTGTGGAATATCAGCCGGATCATCGCGTCGGACTCGTACTTCCCGTAAATGGGCGCCAGTCGTCTCTGCAGCTCTTTTTTAAGATCGATTACTTTCATTCCAATACTTGGATTTCGGTGATGGCGCCGTCGCTTGTGATGTAGAGACGAGGGATCGTGTAGGTGGCGAACAGGTTGAATACCCGTCGGTCCGGTTGGGCGGAATAGGGCATTGTCAGGCCGTTTGTTTTCCAGTAGGCGGCGATTGGGGCATCGTCCTCATCGCGCGATATGCAAGCAAAGCGGGCCTTCTCCTGTTCCGGCAGCGAATCGTAAAGCTTCTGCATTACCGGCAACTCGCGGCGGCAGTCGGGACAGTCGGTATTGAAGAACAGTATGTGTCCCGTTCCCGATTTCAGCAGCGCCGATCCGAATACACGTCCGTCATCGAGAGTCACGCTGAACTCCGGCACTCTGTCGCCGACATGAAGGTCGGCGCCCTCCGGCTCGTCATCGGTGACACATCCTGCAAGCGCGCAGCTCAGCGCCGCGACAAAAAACAATAACCACTGTCTCATGACTTCATAACGCGAAACGCCCGCGCCTTAGTATCGGAAAAGAGGAGAGGCGGCTTTGCGGCCGCCTCATTGAACATTTGTTTTTATTTTCCCTTTTATGTATAATCTGAGAGGTTTTGGAGATGCGTTGGTCTTCACTCTGATGATTTTGGTGAAGAAACCGGACGGACGTCCCAGAGGATTGAACGACACTGCGATGGTCGATGTTGCCCGGGAGCCATCGGCTCCGTACTGTAACGCGTGGCCGTGCATCCGCAGTCGGTGTATCCAAGTCTTGGCAATTTTGCCCCAGCCTAATTTTAAGTCAATAATTCGAACTTCAAAGTTACAACTTGCGGAGGAAAAAATAACGCCTTGCGGCGTTAAAGATTATAAATCTTATAAGTCTTATAAGTCTTATAAATCTTATAAGTCTTATAAGTTCTATAAGTCTTATGGGCCCTATAGGCCCTATGGGCAGTCACTTCCTCACCACGCGGGTGGAGAGGAAAGCCACTGCACGGGGATTGGAGGCCGTGGAGCGGACGTAGATGTATCGGTGGGCCTCTCCGTAATATGTGCCACTGCTGTCATAGGTCACGGTTATGGCGGCTGTGTCGCCGGGCATGATCATATTACGGGGATAATCCGCCACTGTGCAGCCGCAGTCCGTGCGCACGCGGTCTATCTCAAAAGCGGCGTCGCCGCTGTTGGTAAAGAGAAACTGCGCCTTGCGCTTCTCACCGCGGACCACACTGTCCATCACCACCTTATTGGTGATGAACTTGAAGACACCCTGCTTCTGAGCACTCGGAGCACTCAGACCATCCGGAGTTGGGGCTGCTGAGATCATAATCATGGCCATCGTGACCATGACCAAGCCGGAAGCTATGATTGTTTTCAATCCCATATCTGGATAACGGGAAGCGGGCCGGGGTTATTTCATGCCCCGACCCGCCCTGTTCCGTTATTTGGGACGTCTTGTTCCGATATTTTATCGGTGTGTCTTGCCGCTGTCGTGGCCTACGATATCAAGCCAATATACCGGGGTTATGGGCATTTCGCGCGCATCCCCGTCGGGAGCCTCGTAGTAAATCATCGGGCGTGAGCTGTCCGTGGGTTCGGTCTCCAGGATCCATACGCCTCCCTTGGTGTCGGTGAAGCGGTATGCGGTGTTCAATGCGGATCCTTCCTGATCCAGCATTCCGTGAGCGGTTTTTGTGGGCTGTCCGGTAAGCTGCATGCCGTTGGCGTAGAGCAACATTCGCAGGGCGTCGTTGTCAGTGGGCTGTTTGCCGTTTTTTGCGTCGATACGCACAATCTCGCCGTTGTCGCCGCGATATGCGGCCACAGGTTCCCAGCCGTCGCGCAGCGAGGGCTGAAGCGTCAGGATATCCTTATGCCGGAGCGAGTCAAGGTTCACTTGTTCGCGGGCCGATACGTAGGGTATGTCGTAGATCAACGAGTCGATCCACAGAAACTCGCCGTCGCGCACCGACCATCCGCGCCAGCCGTACTCGCTCCAATCCTTGCTTTGCGAGGAGATCACATGCCGCAACGAATCGTCGACCAGCGTGGAGTAATACTCCTTCATCTGCTCGGCATTCTCTATGTTGTGAAGAGGATAGGGGCGCGCGAGAGGGTAGCTTACCCTGCTTGCGAATTTCGCCGTGTCGCTGTTCTCCACGGCAAGGACCACCTGACGCACTTCGTCAGGTATGCTGTCCGTTACAGCCGCCGACACCGTTCCGGTCGGTTTGTGCCTGCATCCCGTCATCATGCCGGCCAGCGTCATCAATGTTATTGTCAAATAAATTTTCATCTTAAATTAACCCTCTCTTATTACGAAGCGGCCGGGAAATTATTGACTGAATCCTCGGGATTTTTTATAAACAGAATGTCGAATTCCTCGATACGTCGCCGTTGGAGCTGTGACAACGTCTTGCCACGGTAACGGCAATGCTTCAGGTATAGTTCGCGGATATCGCGGTTGCCGTTGCGCAACTCGCGTGTTACAGACGATCTTTTCACATTTCCGGACCCTATATTGTAGGCAAGGGTGCCGAGCAACAGTGAATCGGCTCCAAATTCGCGGAACACCGCGCAGTTCTTAAGCAAGTCTTTTCTAAGCAGTTCGTCAGCTTTGCTTTCGGAAAGAGTTGTTCGCGAGAATTTCTCGCCTGGCAGCACCTTGTGCCCGTAGCCTACCAAAGGCCAGTTTTTGGCGTGATGCATGCCCTCGTACTTCTTGATGATAGCTACCGCCTGTTCAAACATGTCGACGGCGATAGCATCTTTCGCCATCGCCGCCGTATTTTTCTCTTTTTCTATTTCAATTACAACAGGGTTGTCTGAATTTTCTTGGGCCCGGATATGAATTCCGGCCGCGATCAGCAGACATGTGGCAGCGATGCTTAGTGTTATGCCAATCTTTTTCATCGTTAGTTAAAACGCTTAGCATCGCGATAGTATTGAAACTTTTAACATTTTTAACGTTCGGGAAGAGACCCCGAACGTTATTTAAGTTTCAATAAATGAATGTGTTTACCCTAAGAAATGCTGGTAGCAGAAATCGGTGCACCACATCCAGAAGGGGCAGAACCCGATGAAAGTCACCACCGACAGGGCGAGCGATGAAGTGGATTCGGCCACATAGCAGTCGTATTCGTCGGCGATGATGATGCCGGAGAACGCCGGAGGGAGCGCTCCGGCCATGACCATCATGGCCAGGTTCTTCTCTCCCATCTTGAAGATAAGGCCCACAACCAGCAGGAGCGCCGGCATGACTATCATCTTCAGGATGGTACCCAGGATGGCGGCCCAGTTGATGTCTATCTTGTAAGCCGACAGAGTGATACCGGCGGCGAACACGGCCATGGAGGCGTTGGCGCCCTTGATAAGGTCGAACGACGGGTCAAGATACTTAGG
>USIY01000135.1 GCA_900554845.1 uncultured Bacteroidales bacterium
GCGCACTATATAACACTTATTTATAGAAAAACAATAATACTTTATAGAAATTTGCGAGTCATATCAGACAATGAAATATGAATGCAAATCGTTCCGTGCAAGCATGGGCGCACCGGATAAGAATTACTGACCGGACTATTTGAACAGTCGGTCCATCACTTCCGCACGATAGTTGGCGCCTATGGCTATCTGGGTAGTTTTCACGAACACATCCTTGGTGTCGAACTTCGTGATATTGTTCACATTCACGATGTAGGATTTGTTGACACGCAAAAAATCATGCGCCGGGAGCATCTCCTGCAATGCCTTTACCGTCATCCGTGTCACCAACTTACGGTCCGGCATGTTAAGGACTACATAATCCTTCAGTCCTTCCACAAACAGAATTTCGCTCAGCGGCACACGGTGATAGCATCTGTCGGCCTTCACCACAATCATTTCGGGCGTGCTGCGCACATCCGGCACCTCCCTACCGGCTTTATCAAGAAGATCGGAGTACTCGATGGCTTTGCGCACCGCCTGCGAGAACCGTTCCGGCCGTATAGGCTTGACAAGATAATCCACTGCGTCCAGCGCATAACTTTCCGCGGCATATTCCGTATAGGCCGTGGTGAATATCAACAAAGTCTTTTCCGGCAGCTCATGCGCCATTTCCATACCGGTCATGCCGGGCATCTGAATGTCCATGAACACCAGGTCCACATCATTTTCAGAAATATAATCCAAAGCGTCCTCAGCGCTCCCGAACATCGCCAGCAGCTTTAGACGCGGTTCCGTATCAACCAATCGCTTCATGCCGCGCCGTGCGATCGGCTCATCGTCCACTATTATGCAATTCATTAGGTATTAATAATTTCACTATATATTTATTATCTTCGGCGCATTGGGTCAGTTCAAAACGGTCGCTGTAGATCAGCTGTAGCCTGCGTCGCGTGTTTGCTATCCCCAAGCCACCTGCCTTGTGCTCCGTTTTTCTCCCATTTTTGCAACGCGACGCACCGAACGTGTTTTCGCATTTGAACGCCACACCTTGTTCCGAAATTTCGAAACGAACAGTGACTTTTCTTCCTCCGGAAGTCATTGTACTGTACTTTACGGCATTCTCGACAAACGTAATGTAAATCATGGTCGGAATCATTACATCCTTTATATCACCCTGCGCCGATAGCTCATATTCCAAGGAATCGATACGTGACGCCTCCAGCGACAGATATGTGTCAAGAAAGTCCATTTCCCGTTCCAGAGTCATGTCGGTTTTTCCCGTCTCGGCAAACTGATACTCCAGCATATGTTTCAGAGCCTCGAACATCCTTATGGCGTCCTCGGAATCCTCAAAGGCCAGGATGGAGGCGTTGTTCAATACGTTGAATAGGAAATGAGGATTTATCTGTTTTCTAAGATAAGCATATTCCTGCCTGAGACTCTCGGCATTGAGCAACACCATTCGACGTCGTCCCGACAGCCAGTCGCGCAGCATGCACACCGCAGCTATTCCGCCTAAAAAGAAAAATATCGCCGTGAGGCTTCCGGCAGTGGACATCAGCATCAGCGGATACGACAACTGCGTCTCGTAAACATTGGGCTCGTAGGTCATAATCTGCCCCACCACCAACGGCACCATCATGGCGACGGTGAACAGCAATACCTCCAATGAGTACCGTTTCAGGCTCTTGTGAACGCGCATCCGGGGATACAGCCATTTCAGATTGACATAGGCGCATATATCCAGCAACCCCATCATTGTTATGAAGGCCACCGCTCTCGACGCATCGAACACAAAGTGGTCGGGCGCGTCAAAAAACACGCTAAGGCATATCAACGCAAGCACTGCCTGAAGCAGCAGATTCCTCATCACCCTGTAACGTCCGGACAACAGCAGCTTCTCCTCCTTGACTTGATCATGGACCATCCCCAAATCATCATTACGTTCACCGCTAACCATTTTCTCCGGCTCAGGGAGCTCGTAAAGCTGATGACGGAGCCAATCGCACAGTCCGTTGATTTTATCTATAGCCCTGCCGGACGATATTCTTAATGACGCAATGATATCGTCGAAGGAATCAAGTATCAACTCAGGCTTCAAGCGTTGGCGCACTTCCGAGATGTATTCACATATCTGCATGTTCATTTCCTCCTCGCGCCTCGTCTCCTCCCGCCATTTGCCATAGAGTTTGTACATGCCTATTCCCGCCAGAACAAGGAACTGAAGCATACAGTTGCTGAGTGTGTCAAGAAGAACCCATGGACTGAGATAGTCGCTTACCCTGTGTGGCGCCCCTATATGCTCACGCAACAGATATTCCCCGAAAATCAGAAATAGAGTGTTGAGATAAGCCAGCGTAAAGGCGAATGCACAGTACACGCCTATACGACCCCGCAGAAGAATCATACGCACCCCCACAATCTCGTTAAGCATCACCGCGATCAGGAAAAGCATTGTCGACGGCACCAATATCCACATAATGGCGTCTCCATACACGGCGTACTGATCGCGGAACGCATTGATCACCACGCCCGATGAAAGGAAGATGAATGCAACTGTCAGAGCAAGATATTTTGAAAATAACTTCATATACGACAAAGTTACGCATTTATTTCATTCGACAACTTCAATTGTAGACAAAACTGTATATTTTTGCGACAAATCCGCTTCCAGGCCTATTTTGTCGCTTTATCACCAAGTTTTATCTCATGTTTTAAAATCTTTTTCAGTTTTGTACTAATTTTGCGGCATGAAACATTTGGTATATAACAAACTGGCGTTTTCCGCTATTCTAACGTCCACTATTCTCTACGGAGAGTCCGCGCTGGCCATAGAGACTGGCGCCGACTCTTACCGCGACACGACCTCGGTACGCACCCTCGACGAATTTGTAGTAACGAGCCTGTCAGCACGCCGCCGCATTTCGCAGGGTTCACTGGGAAGCGAGAATCTTGAGCTTGAACGGCTGGCGCAAATGCCGCATCTTTTCGGCGAGGCCGACATAATAAAATCCATCACATTGCTGCCGGGAGTGCACAGTGAAGGAGAAGGGGCCGGCGGCTTCGAAGTGAGAGGCGGAAACGCCTACCAAAATCTTGTGACGATGGACGGAATTACCCTTTACAATCCGGCACATCTTATGGGCGTTTTCTCTACATTCAACGACGACGCCATGAGCAGCGCGACGTTGCATAAGGGACCGATCCCCGCGGAATTCGGAGGCGCGTCATCTTCAGTGCTTGAAACGTATATGCTTCCGGGAAATATGAAGAAACACAATTTCTCGGCTACCGTCGGACTGCTGAACGCAAAGATTTCAGCCAACGGTCCGATTGTCCGCGACCGTCTGTCATACTCTATAGCTGCACGAAGATCATACCTCGATATGTTTTTGAAATTAGTGCCCGAATATCGTAAGACAATTATGAATTTCTATGACATTAACTTCAAACTTCGTTTTCGGGCATCGGATTCCGACATGATCGACTTCTCGTTCTTCAATGCCCGTGACCATCTTGAGCTCAAGGATCTCATGGGGATGAAATGGGGAAATATCGCCGGAGGACTCAACTGGACAAGACGTTCCGGAGAGGGCTGGACCTTTCAGACATCAGCCACAGCCACATCATATAATACTTATATGGACATGTCGCTTATGGACCAGAACCAGGACATACGTCAGTTCATTCGCTCCGCCGCACTTAACGAACGTGTTTACTGCAGCCTTGGCGATTCACACGATTTGGGATTCGGCCTCCGTTCAGAATATTTACATGTAAAATCGGGTGACCTGTACAGCGGCACAAACCGAGAACTCGAGATACGTTCGGGATGGGAAAATGCGGTCTGGACTTCGTATGACGGTCGTTTCTCCGATTTGTTCTCCCTTTCTGCGGCAATCAGGCTGTCAGCCTATTCCGCGCTGTCGCAGAGCCAGTTTCACAAATTTGAGTCATCCATGGACGCCGAACCGGACCGCTCGGCCAAAACCTGGTTCTCGCCGGAACCTCGCGTCAGCGTGCGTTTTGACATCAATGATTGCCATAACATAAAGGGGGGCTTCAGCATGACCTCACAGAATATACATGGCATAAGCTCCAACACCACCACGTTCCCCTTCGACCGCTATGCTCTGTCTTCGGCCGCCATTCGTCCCGAACGGGCCACACAGTATTCCCTCGGATATTCAGGCATGACAGAAAACGGAGTCTTCGACTGGAGCGCCGAGGTTTATTACAAATCCTTGCGTGATGTCTACGACTACCGCGACGGTTGCGGACTGTTCTCGGGCATAAACCTCGACGAACAGATTATGCGTGGCAAAGGCCGCAGTTACGGCATTGAGCTGATGGTACGTAAGAACCTTGGCAAACTTTCAGGATGGATTTCATATTCACTATCATGGACGGACACCAGAATACCCGGTATCAACGACGGGAGATGGTATGACGCCTCCAACGACCGCAGACATTACGTGGCTGTGGTGGGCCAATATGAATTCAACCACAAATGGCGGATTGCCGGCTCATGGACATTTTCAAGCGGACGTCCTCTCACTGCTCCCGACGCAAAATATGATCTAGCCGGGAAAGTCTGCTACTATTATTCACAACGCAACGGTTATAAGACTCCCCCGGCGCACCGCCTGGACCTTTCGGCGACATATACACATGTCGGCAAACATGTCACCTCGATGGTCAACTTCGGGTTCTATAACGCCTATGCTTACCAAAGTCCCTTCGTGATCTATTTCGAGGACGATCCTTCCAAACCATCCGGCACACGCGCGGTTCAGCAATCGTTGTTCGGACTCGTTCCTTCCGTTTCATATACCATTAAATTTTAAGACATTATGAAAATCAACATATTATCTGCGTTAGTATTGTTGCCCTCGGCATTTCTCGCATCATGCGAAAAAGAACTTGACTTCGAATATCACGACATAGATCCTAAACTCGTGATCCAAGGAGCGGTGACGCAACATGGCGCTTATGTGACGCTTACCGAAACCACGCCGATGGACGAACCCCTCGTCACTACCTTTATCACTGACGCCACGGTATCTTTGAAAGACGAGACTGACGGTACGGTCCGTATTCTTCATCCGGATCCTGCCGGAGCCTATACTGATGAAACCCCGGGAATTGAGGGACACATCTATCAAGTGAATGTAACCCGCGGAGGCTTGTCCTACGAAGCCTCGGCTCAAATGCAGGAGGGCACTGATATAACCGGCATGGAGTTCGAATGGGCTACGGTGGGCACTCAGGATATAGCACTTCTTCAAGTATCGTTTAAGGATGACAAGGCTCCCGGCGATTACTACTGGGTACGCATCCTCCGTAACGGAAAATTTTACGCCTGGTCAGCCCTTAGCGATACATCGTCCCACGACGGAATAATGCATGCGGTGTTCATGACAACTCCGCGAAGTCCCGAAGATCCGGATGACAAGTCCGTGATTCTTGACGGAGACACGGTCACGGCGCAAGTGTTCGGGATATCTCGGGAGATGTTCGATTACCTGTTGGCATTGGACAATGACTCCAACGGTCCACGAATGTTCGAAGGTGATTTCTGCCTCGGCTATTTCATAGCCACCCGACTCTCAAGCGCCGATACAATTTTCCATAACGATTAATGTTGCAAGTAGCTGATAAGTGGCATTTATTAAAGAGTGGCATTTAATTAATTGACACCGTGATTGAAGGAATATTAATACATAACAGAAGAGACAGTGTGCTGACTGTAGAGTTTTATGATGATATTAAACCATCCGTCTATAAATGTGTTCTAATAAATGCAGGGAGGCGACAATGACCTGTCGTCGACAACGCGAGGGCAGATTTCCCCGGTGGATATTGACATAATCCGCAAAAGAATGACCAAAATTTATAAAAAAACAAGCGGCCCGTAAGGTCGCTTAATTTTTGAATTACACGGCAGGAATCAACGAACGCTTCATTAAGGAATATACTCTTTAAGGGATTCCTCCGTTTATACTTTGGTCGTCACATAGACATGGACCACCTTATCTGATTAAACTGTAATTTTTATGACATTACCCGGAGACCCGTTCATGCTGCTGAGCATGATCAATATGAAACTGCGTGACGAATACAATTCATTGGCGGAATTGTGCGCCGCCGAGGACATCGACCAAGACTTGTTGGAATCCCGGCTGAAATCTGCGGGATTCGATTATATGCCTACTGTGAACCAATTCAGATAAGTAAGTGTTGGAATTTAATTTATACTTTATGCGAGCTTATTTTATCTCGCCTGCGCTCAATGAGCT
>USIY01000136.1 GCA_900554845.1 uncultured Bacteroidales bacterium
CATCATATATACAGTCTTCATATCGGGTATTATTCTTTTTGTTCAATTCTACAATATCATGTAGTCAGAATCCTGCTCTTCCTCCTCTTTCAACTCTGCGCCGGCCTCTCTGAACGCGGCTTGGAAATCCTGCATATTGGTGAATTCTTCAGAAACATCATCCATCACCTGAATCTCGCTCGCGAATTCATAGGGAAGATAAGAATCATGTCCCGGTAATGAAGTCATCGCCATAGCAATTGCTTCCGGAGGATTGTCAAGACTTACTGACTCATTCTGGATTGTACGGCCGAAAATGTTCATCATCAACCATATGCCGGCGAACATCGCGGCCAAATACACATACGGTTTCAGCTTTTCCCACCGTGTCATCTTTACGTATCTCTGCTCTTGCTCCTGCTCAGGCAGTTTCGACATGACCTCGTTGATCATGGTTTCAAAATAACCTTCCGGCACCCGCCTATGGTCATTACGCCCGAACTTCCGCTCCAGCATTTCCTCTTCCTTATATATCTTGTCAGCCATTATACGTATATTAATTCTTTTCAATCATCAATTGTATGACCGTTTTACCCCCGCAAGGTTTAAAATTTCTGATCTTTTTTCAAAAAGATATTATACACACTATTGTATGGACTTTAATTTTTTGGCAATATTGCATAAAATGTGTATCTTTGTTGAAAGACTTATACAGCACAATTACTGATTATGGAAAAAATTGCAAGTTTCACAATAGATCATGAACGGCTGGAACCGGGAGTGTTCGTGTCAAGGCAGGACCGGACTCCCTCAGGCGATGTCATTACTACTTTCGATATCAGGATGACACGTCCCAACCGCGAGGAGGCGTTGTCGCCGAAGGCTCTGCATGCCATGGAACATTTGGCCGCGACTTTCCTGCGCAATCACCCGGAGTGGAAGGACAGGGTGGTGTACTGGGGGCCGATGGGATGCTGCACCGGCAACTATCTCATTCTGCAGGGCAACCTTGAAAGCAGGAACATCCTCCCACTGATGCGCGAAACCATGAGATTCGTAGCGGATTTTGAAGGCCATGTTCCTGGTGCCACACCGCGCGACTGTGGAAACTATAGTTTCATGGACCTGGAAGCCGCAAAAGCCGCCGCTGCAGATTATCTTGACATTCTGTCTAATCCTTCCCCGGAGAATCTTTCTTATCCTGCATAAGGCATTGTTCCTTAACCTCCGTTATTCAATGAGCGACATTGAATAAATGAAAACGGCCGGTTTCACAACCAGCCGTTTTCGGTGCTTTTCATAATACTTTTTCGAACTAACCTAACATCATGAAACGATTTCTTATACCATTATAACAACAGGCACCCGAAATTGTTTGCGTGCCGCTATTTTTTTCATAAAAATTTTCAGAGAGTGACGCGGTTCTTGAATATGGCTATCTCTTTTGCACCTGCCGCTTCATGACGCAGGTTGCCACCGTTGGCGGTCGCGACGATCTTATTCATAAGTTCATCGGTGACTCTATCAGGTTAGTCGCTGTCCAGCAGGATTCCCGCGTTGAAATTGATCCAATTGGACTTTTTTCTGCAAGCCGGCTATTGGTGAAAATTTTCATCTTCGGCACACATGATTTCATTTTTGCCGATTCAAATATTTTTTAACATCCCGGTCCTCGCTGTGGACAACCTGTTGATACTGCAAAATTAAACAATATCAACGACAAAATGTCGCAAGATGTATCGTAAAGTTCAAAAAATGCTTGCATATTTTTGTTAAAACGTTTTAAATTCCGACCGCACTTGTCTTTCACAATGATATTTTACTTAATTTTGCATTTTGAAAATGGCGACATTTTAACATGGCCACATACAAAGCACCTTTGGATGAATCACAGCTGATACACGACCTTCAGGAGAAATCCACTTCTGAGGCAGCTTTCCGTACGCTCATGGAAACCTACGGCGAGAAAGTCTATTGGTTGATCCGCAAAATGGTGCTTAACCATGACGACGCCAACGATCTGGTGCAGTCCAGTTTCATGAAGGTATGGACCAACATCCAGAATTTTCGCGGCGACGCCCGTCTCTCCACATGGATCTACAAAATAGCCGTAAATGAAGCCATCAACTTCCTTAACAAGGAGAAACAGCGCAACAACATCATCGGAGAGGGCGAGGACTCCTATCTCATGTCCACGCTGGAAAGCGACCCCTACTTTGATGGTGACGAACTGCAGAAGAAACTGCAGAAAGCCATTCTTGCCTTGCCTGAAAAGCAACGTCTGGTGTTCAACATGCGCTATTACGATGAAATGAAATACGAGGAAATCTCCGAAATCGTGGGAACGTCGGTCGGAGCGTTGAAGGCCTCGTATCACCATGCCCTAAAAAAAATAACAGCAGCAATTGAAGCAGAGGAACTCTGACCGCAAATTAGGTCTTGTAGGACTCACCGCATTGGTGTTCAGCATGATGGTGGGATCCGGAATTTTTAATATACCGCAAAACATCGCCGCCGGGTCCGGCTTGGCGGCATGTATTGTAGCATGGGTGGCCACGGCCGTCGCCATGCTGTCGTTGTTATATACTTTTCGGCATCTTTCGCTGCGACGACGCGATCTCAAGTCCGGCATTTATCAATACGCTCAGGAAGGATTCGGCAAATTCGCTGGATTCAACATGGCCTGGGGATACTGGCTGTGCGTGTGCTTCGCGAACGTCGCTTACGCCGTGATGCTCAACGACAGTTTCGGAGCTTTCTTTCCCGTCCTTCTCAACCACGGGTGGCAGATGATTCTTTGCGGATCGTTGCTTATATGGTCCATGTATTTCTTGGTCAGCAACGGCATGAAGACCGCCAAGACCCTGAACACAGTCATGACCGTTGTCAAATTGATTCCCATGCTCCTGATCGTTGTGCTTCTTGTCCTCTATTTCAAAGTGGACCGTCTGGAACAGGAATGGCCCGGAATCCAGAGTCCTTCCGATATGTGGAATCAGGTACGCGACACTATGATGGTTACGCTTTGGTGTTTCATAGGCATCGAAGGCGCCGTCATGATGTCGGCACGCGCAAAGAAGCCCTCCAATGTCGGTACGGCAGGCATACTCGGATTTCTCGTGGCATGGATTCTTTACGCCGTGGTCTCCATCCTCAGTTTCGGGCTTATGTCGCGCATGCGGCTCGCGGGGCTCGGCAATCCCTCCGTGGCATATCTCCTGCTCGACGCAACTGGACAGTTCGCCTACTGGTTCGTGATAATTTCCGTCATTATTTCCGTGCTCGGCGCCTGGGTGTCGTGGACTATAGTCTGTGCCCAAGTCCCGTTGGAAGCGGCTCATGCGGGCATTTTCCCGCAACGCTTCGCAAAACTCAACAAGCATGATATGCCTGCTTACGGACTGAAGTTTTCCAGCGTGGCCATGACGGTGTTCCTTATAATCGTCTCGCTTGCCTCGGACGTTTACATGGCCGCTGTGGACATCACCGGCATGATGGTGCTCCCCTGTTACCTCTTCAGCGGTCTCTATCTATGTAAACTCGCTTTGAAAAAGGACAGCGACATGCGGAGCACGCTGCCCGTAGCCGCCCTGTGCGTCGTGTCATGTCTATACATGCTTTACGCAGCCGGCCCGCTTCTGATGGCCACCTCACTCTTCTACATGGCGGGGATGGGAATCTATTTCCGCAAGCACAAAACATTATCGCGAGGAGAATCCATCGCGTTCATTGCAATGGTTCTCCTCGCGATAGTATCCGTGGTGCTTATCTGCCAAGGAAAGCTGCAGTTATGATTCTTAAGTCTTTGCTCACTCACCCTGGGATTCCCGGGTGAATATATGGCGCAGTTTGCTGAAGATTCGTTCCGATGTGCTCTTGGAGGGCTGTACGTTCGGTGAATTCTGCAGGCTTGTGATCGCTGCCTTTTCAGCGTCGTTCAGATTCTCCGGCACATAGACCATAACGTTCACCAGAAGATCTCCCACCTGACTCGAATTCATCTTAGGCAATCCCTTGCCGCGTAATCTGAGCACTTTGCCGGGCTGCGTACCGGGAGCTATCTTCAGTCGGGCGCGTCCGTCGATTGTCGGCACCTCCGCGTTTCCTCCCAACGCCGCCGTCGGAAAATCAAGCATCAGATTATATATCAGATCATTTTCATCGCGGATCAGCTCGGCGTCCTTTTCCTCCTGGATCTTGATCAGCAGATCACCGTTCACGCCTCCGCCGCGCGGCGCGTTGCCTTTACCCCGAAGTGTCAGCACCATGCCGTCCTCTACTCCCGCGGGTATGTGGAAGCTCACTATCTCTTCTTTCTTCTCCACGCCGGTGCCGTTGCAATACTGGCAGGCCTCGGTTATAACCTTGCCCTCGCCGTTGCATTCAGGACATACCGACTGTGTTTCCATAGCCCCCATGAAAGTCTGCTGAACGGTAGTGACATAACCGGAACCGTGACAGCGGTTACAGGTGTGGAACGAAGTGCCGTCCTTGGCGCCGGTGCCTTTGCAATGCGGACACGCCACGAGCATCGGTATCTTAAGCTTCTTGTCCACGCCGTCCTTTATATCCTTCAGCGTTACTTTTACAGTGATGCGGAGATCAGTACCCTTGTTCACATGCTTACGGGGACGCGCGCCCGTCGCTCCGGAGAAACCGCCGTAGTCGCTGCCTCCGAAGTGGCCTCCGAAAATATTGCCGAACTGGGCGAAAATATCCTCCATCGACATACCGCCGCCGAAACCGCCGAAGCCTCCGAAGCCGCTTCCGCCTCCTCCACCGAAGCCTTGCGGACCCAGCGAGGGACCGAACTGATCGTATTTGGCGCGCTTCTCTGCATCGCTCAATACGCTATAGGCCTCCGCCGCCTCCTTGAATTTCTCCTCGGCTTCTTTATCACCGGGATTGCGGTCCGGATGATATTTCACGGCCAGCTTGCGGTAGGCCTTCTTTATCTCGTCGGCCGTCGCCCCTTTCGAGACGCCCAGCACTTCATAGTAATCTCTCTTTGTATCTGCCATAACTCAGGCGATTTACTGGCCCACGGCCACCTTGGCGTGACGCAGAACCTTGTCGTTTATTGTATATCCCTTCTCGACAGTATCAAGAACCTTTCCCTTCATATCCTCGGAGGGCGCCGGAACCATCGCGATGGCTTCGGCTTTGTCGGCGTCGAAGGAATTGCCCGTGGTCTCTATCTCCTTCACTCCGTTCTGTTCCATATACTTCTTGAGCTTTTTGTAGATAAGCTCCATCCCCTCGCGCAATGTCGCGGCGTCAGCAGTCTCATTGCTGTGGGCCAAAGCCCGCTCCATGTCGTCCACCACCGGAAGAAGGCCTTTGAAAGCACCCTCGGCGGCGTTCTTTATCAATTCCGACTTATCTTTCAATGTCCTCTTGCGGAAATTATCGAACTCAGCCATAAGGAACATATATTCCTTCTTCTCTTTCTCAAGATTCGCCTTAAGGTCCTCCACTTCTTTCTGAAGCTTCTGCTCTTCGGTCATCGATTCCTCAGCAACCTCGTCCTCGGTTGCTTCGGCAGCCTCTTCCTGGGCAGGTGTGGCATTGACCTCGTCCACGACGACATCGTCTGTCGGAACTTCCTCTATTTGCTCGTTATTTTTTTTATTTTCTTCCATATTTTTATGTCCTTTCCGGAATTTGTCGGACGCGCCGTGTCTATGGCTATGTCCTTTATTGTTTCTCATAACAATACAAATTTTATGCCAATAATTGTTAAATCTGCGTAGCGCGTCTTTACGGACGCATCTTACATTTTTAACAAATATGCACCCTCTATGGTTGGATTATTCTCAAATTCCGATTTTGCTGCACGGGCGGTTATCTGCTCGCCGAATATGCCGTACATCGCCGATCCGCTGCCTGTCATCGAAGCGTATTGCGCTCCTGATGAATATAACTGTTCCTTTATTTTTTTAAGCTCCGGATGCTTCGGGAAAATGCTTTCTTCAAAATCGTTGACGGCCACGTCTCGCCACTCCTCCACGGGAAGCATCGGAAGCTGACGAAGATCGAAGTCCGACGGTTTCGGGTTCACGCCGGAGAACGCTTCGCGGGTCGATACATATACTGCCGGTTTCACCAGCAATAGCCATCTTCCTCGAAGATCAAGCCACGGCATGCTTTCCAATATTTCCCCCACTCCTTCGGCGTACATAGGCCTGTTATAGATGAAGAACGGACAGTCGGCTCCAAGCCGCAGCGCCAATTCCGCCAAACGCTCATTGTCGGCTTGGGCGTCCAGCGCGGAAAGTGTCTTCAGCACAAAG
>USIY01000137.1 GCA_900554845.1 uncultured Bacteroidales bacterium
CCGGTACGAATGAGCAGGTCGGGATCGGGCATACCGGCGGTGGCCAGACAGGAGGATATGGACTCTTCCGAGATTTCTGAGGGATCCAGCTTGCCCTCCGCCACTTGTCCGGCTATATCACGGACTGCGCGCGTGAGTTCCCATCGGGACGAGTAGCTGAGGCAGAGATTGAGGTTCAGGCCCGTGCATTCGGCGGTCATGTCACGGCCTTCGTACAGATTCCGTTGTACGGATTCCGGCAGCCGTTCGATGTCACCGATAAGGTTTATGTGCACGTTGTTGTCGCGCAGTTCGGGAGCCTCGCGCAGAATGGTCTCGCCGATCAGGTGCATCAGCGTGTCCACCTCTTCGGCGGGACGGTTCCAGTTTTCGGTGCTGAAGGCATAGAGTGTCAGGTAACCGATACCCAGATCGGAGGCGAAACGAGTGATGCGGTTCACTGAGTTTACCCCTTCGGAATGACCGAATGTCCGTTCCTGCAAACGGCGGCGTGCCCAACGGCCGTTGCCGTCCATAATGATGGCCACGTGTCGGGGAAGCGCTTCCGGTTCTATTCCCGGTATTGTTGTCTTATAATCCATGTCCTGATGATGCTAATTGTTGTACATCTTCCTTGGCTTGTGGTAGTTGCAGGCCGCGCACCTTTTGCTGAACTCGTAGCTGACCGTGAATGTCAGTGTGGAATACCAGTCGGTGTTCTTCATGAACGCCGACTTTATCCCCTGAGGATCGTCGAGCGAGGGACCGTCGAGTTTGTCGGTGAAGGTTTTCTTCATAAGGAATTCCAGACCGAGGTTCCACCGCAGGGCGGGTTTGTATTTAAACCCGATACCCAATGGAATGGCCATAGACACTCCGAACTTATCGCCCGGATTGTAGGCCATAACGCTGAGTCCTGCCACGATATAAGGCGTCCAGCGTTTAAGCTGACGGTAAGTCTCCCCCATGCCATAGTTGAAGAAGTGAAATTCCACGGTCTCTCCCAATTCATAAAAAGTGGAGGAGAATTTGTAATTCTCATGCGTGGGGAACACATCCTTCATTTGCGCGGAGTTGCCTCGTAGACCGCCTACATAGAAGTTGGTCTTGAAATTGAATCTTGGATTCAGTATGTATCGGAACAGAATCTCGGCGTTCCATCCGGGGTTCTGCCAAAGATTCGCAGTGTTGGCGTCGCCCAGATAGCCTGTCATGCCTATGCCGCCGCCGATGTCGAAGCGGTAGTCCTCCTGGGCCCGGGCAATGACCGGACCTAAGATCATAAGACAGATTAAAGCCAATCTCTTAAGCATTCCGCAGAATTAAATAATTGGAACGAACGTCATGCGGTTGAGCACTCCGCGCCATATGGTGTTATAGAGTTTCCCGTCCGGGCCGTAGCCTCCTATAAGGTAGATATAGGGGCAATCCCATTTGATCATGTCGCCGTCCACCTCATAGGGAAGACGCTGCTGTTTGTTCGTCTGATATTTGATTGCCCAGTTGTCGGACAAATTGGCCGACTTCTGGTCGGACACCACAATGTTATCGCAACTCCACATGGCGGGAATGGCCTGAGGCAACTGCATACGGGCGGAAGCCTGAGCCCAGTTCACGCCGTTGTCATAAGATATGTAGACCAGACGGTTCACGGAGTTGTCGGATTTGCGGCCTCCCACAAGCATCCATACCTGGAATTCGTTGTAGCTTTCTCCGGTCAGAGAGCGACGGTAATAATAGTAGGGGATTATGGAGGGACGCTCCATGGCCGGAAGGTCCTGGTCGTTGTTCAGGACAATACATTCCCTTCCGTCGAAGGCCCAGGTGGCGTCGCTCAGGGTATTGTCCGGCTTCAGGCCGCCGGCAAAGAATGCCACGGGAGAGAGAGTCCATTTGTTCTGAAGTGTAACGAAGTTGGAATATCCGCTAAGCGGGAAGTCCTCGGGAATTTCTGTTTCGTTCAGGTTCAACAGAGGATATTGTGCGAAATAATGTTTGCCGTTTTCCGTCCGGAGTCCGACTATGGTTTCCAGATAGGGGCCGATTATGTTGTCCCAGGTCTGACCGGTTTTCTCCCAGTTTCCGCCGTTCGGGGTCGCCCAAAGGTTGTTGTCGGTGTCGAGCAGGTAAAGCGTGCCTCCGGCTGTTGCCAATGATTCGATTCTGGGGGTGAAGGGGAAGCTCACCTGACGTTTCGTGATGTCGGCCAGGAAAGCGTCATTGCTGGAAGATATGGTGAATGTGCCGTCCGATTCCTGAATCAGAGAATATGCCGTCTGAGAGGAACCCATGATGGTTTTCTGCGCCACAGGATTGGGGAGGCGCGAGGGAAGACTGCGCACTGCCGCCTGATCCCAATAAAGAGAATCGGCGTATTGCTTGTGCACGTTGAGTTTTACCTCATATTTCTTCTCTTTGTCGCCCGACTTCAGCAGAATGTACACACGGCCGGTGTAATCGATGGAGTCCGTGGGATTTTTTTTGTAATCCAGACGCTCCTTGCGGGTGGTTCCACCTTCCATCACGACTATCACACTGTCGGGGGTGGAGCGGTATGTGATATCGGTGACGAGCTTGTCGATTTTTGCTCCGGGCTGCAGGGAGTCGGCGTTGAATATCACACCGTTTTCCAGATCGATGGCAAAATATACGGAATCCATGCCCGTATTGTCCAGGGATGAACGTATGGAAAAGCCGGAGATTGCAAACGTCCCGTAGTCATAATACACGGAGACGTCGCTGTCCTCGTTACAAGAGGCAAACATCGTCAGAAGAACGAGCAATGTCATGCCCAGGGTTTTGGAAATATTACGCATGCGTGAGTACTTCTCTATATTATGTGTTTTGACTTTTAATCAGTTAAGTTGTTATCAGCTTTGGCCAATTGTGTTTCAACTTGCAAATTTAGCAAAAATTAAGGACAATAGCGTATAAAAACGGATTTTAATATTTTTTTACAAAGAAAGCGTCTTCCCGAAAGACCTTTCCGGGAAGACGCGTCTCTGGTTCAATGTATTGATTATCAACGTGGTTTGGATTCGCAGTATACGCAACGGTACTGACCTGCGTTCGCACGGTCAGGACGGAACATTGAGGGAACGTTCTCCATATTGCTTATGCATTTGGGGTTGGAGCAGATATGTTGTCCTGTAACTGTGTCTTCCGGAATCAGCTCCTGATGGCGAGGTTCGTTTTTGGCCCATTCCAGCAACTTGAGAATCAAAGCCATACGTACGTACTTTCCGTTGGCCACCTGACGGAAGTATGCGGCGCGGGGATCCTGGTCCACTTCCACGGCTATTTCGTTGACGCGGGGAAGCGGATGAAGTATGCGCATGGTCGGTTTTGCATTCTTCAGCTTGTCGGGAGTAAGGATGAAACAGTCTTTCACGCGGTCGTAGTCGTCCTGGTCCAGGAATCGTTCTTTCTGTACGCGTGTCATGTACAGCACATCCAGTTCCGGCATCACTTCCTCCATGGAGTTGACTTCGACGTAAGGGATTCCGTAACGGTCGCATACTTCTTCCTTCATGTAGGCGGGGAGACGCAACTGGTCGGGAGCGATCAGCACCACTTTTATACCCTTGTAGCGTGACAGAGCCTTGATCAGGGAATGTACGGTACGTCCGAAACGCAGGTCGCCGCAGAATCCTATCGTAAGACTGTCGAAACGGCCTATTTCGCGGCGGATGGTAAGCAGATCGGTCAATGTCTGTGTGGGGTGCGCGTGCGATCCGTCGCCGGCGTTGATGACGGGTATATTGGAATTCATGGCCGATACCAGAGGAGCGCCCTCCACTGAATGACGCATGGCGATGATGTCGGCGAAGCAGTTGATTACCTTGGTGGTGTCCGCCACTGTCTCGCCTTTGCTTACGGAAGTGTTGTTGGCGTTGCTGAATCCGATGACGTTGCCGCCGAGCTCCATCATAGCCGAGGTGAACGACAGGCGTGTGCGCGTCGACGGCTCGTAGAAAAGTGTGGCGAGCTTACGCCCTTTGCATGCCTCGGAATATTTCCCGGGGTTGTCTATGATATCGAGACCGAGGTTGATTATTTCCTGAAGCTCTTCGGTGCTCAGGTCTGTGGGGTCTATGAGGTGACGCATATTGTCTTAGATTATGATGTTTTCAGTCCTTTTTCATCCAATCGGAGGAAGGATCGGCTATGAACCGCTTCAGCATCGGCACCTGATCGGGCTTGATGTAACCTTCGTCGGCGGCGACCTGTACAAGAGTGTCGAAGTTCGAGAGAGAATGGTTCTCAACGTTTGCGGCGGCAAGTCGGTCCAGACCTTTCTGCATTCCGTACGTGAAGATCGACACGACGCCCAAAACATCAGCGCCGGCCTCGCGGAGAGCCTCGACAGTTTCCACGCAGCTTCCGGCAGTTGAGATAAGATCCTCTACCACCACAACTTTCATGCCGGGATCAAGGCGTCCCTCGATACGGTTGTTGCGACCGTGATCCTTGGCGGAGCCGCGTACGTAGCCCATAGGCATCTCCAGCAGGTGCGCCGCGATGGCGGCATGCGCAATTCCCGCGGTGGATGTGCCCATAAGAGCCTCTGCTTCGGGGTAATATTCCTTGACTGTTTCGGCGATGCCGTGCTCTATAATGTCGCGTACTTCGGGATATCCGAGCGTAAGTCGATTGTCGCAGTATACCGGTGATTTTATGCCGCTTGCCCATGTGAATGGATCGTCGGGGCGCAGAAACACTGCCTTAATGCTCAAAAGGGCCTTTGCTACTTTCTTTTTCATTTTATGCGTAGGGGTAAAGAATTTATTTTCCGGTGAATTCGGCAAGAGCGCGGTGATAAGCGGCCACGGGGTCTTGAGCGGCGGTGATGGGACGTCCCACCACGATGAAATCGGACCCGATCTCACGCGCCCGCGCGGGTGTGGTGACGCGCGACTGGTCGTCGGCGCCGGAGTCCGGGTAACGGATGCCTGGAGTCACGGCCATGAATTCCTGACCGCAGGCTTTCTTTACAGCGGCAGCCTCCAGCGGGGAGCATACCACACCGTCCAGACCCGCCTCTTTGGCGTTCAAGGCATAGCGCGCTATGGTTTCTTCCATTGGAGTCTCTATCAGAAGCTGCTCTTTCAGCGCCTTGGGCGACGTGGATGTGAGCTGGGTCACGGCTATCAGATATGGGCGCTGACGTCCTTCCGGAGTGCCTTCTTTGAGACCTTCCAGCGCCGCCGACATCATTTCCTTTGTGCCTCCGGCGTGGACGTTGACCATGTCGATGTCCTGAGCTGCCAGTACGCGCATTGCCTTTTTGACAGTATTGGGTATATCGTGAAGCTTAAGATCCAAAAAGATCCGGTGTCCGCGTTCTCGCAGTTTTTTTACTATCTCGGGTCCTGCGCCGTAGAAAAGCTCCATGCCGATCTTGACAAAAGGGCGTTCGTCGCCGAATTTTTCCAGAAAGGCGAGGGTGGTGTCTGCATTGGGAAAGTCGCAGGCTATGATGACGTCTTTGTTCATATCTTGTATTGTCTTTGTTATTACTTCAAATTCTCGGGACTGATTCGAGCGATTCGATGCCGTATTTTTTCATTGCCTCCGGGAGATTGCGGATTATGTTGTGGCAGGCCATGGGTTCCACCAGATTGGCGGTTCCGACCTCCACTGCCTTGGCACCGGCCATCATCATCTCCAGCACGTCGTCGGCGGTCATGACTCCGCCGCATCCGATCACGGGGATATCGACGGCGTGCGACACCTGATATACGGCGCGCAGGGCCATCGGGAACACAGCCGGCCCGGAGAACCCTCCCATTACGTTTGCGATCACCGGTTTTTTTGTCTGGAGATTAATGCGCATTCCCAGGAAAGTGTTGCAGCACACCAGTCCGTCGGCACCGGCGTTCTCGGCGGCTTTGGCTATCGCGGCGATGTCCGTGACGTTAGGGCTGAGTTTCACATACACTGGAGTCCTGGCGTTCTTCTTGACAGCCTCGGTGACCTCCGCCACAGAATCCGCGGAAGTTCCGAAAGCCATTCCGCCGCCGTGTACGTTGGGACAACTTACGTTAAGCTCGATTATGGCCACCTGTTCCTGTCCGTCTATGCGACGGCAGCATTCTACATACTCATCGATGGAGAACCCGCTGATGTTGGCGATTATCGGGCCGTGGTAAACCTGACGAAGACGCGGGAGTTCCTCGTGGATCACATTCTCGATGCCGGGATTCATGAGGCCCACGGAGTTGATCATTCCCGAGGGGCATTCCGCCACGCGGGGCAACGGATTGCCGAA
>USIY01000138.1 GCA_900554845.1 uncultured Bacteroidales bacterium
GGGCTGCACTGTGCCGGATCGGGACATATCCACAGTCCCTCGTAGCGCCAGTACCATTGTCCGTTGTCGTCGGCCGAGGCATACTCGGTGGACACCCCTTTGGTCTGGAACACCTTCTCCATCGGATCGCCCATGTGGATTATGCCTTCCGGAGTCCGGAAACCGAGCTCGCGCGAATTCAGGGAGATCACGTCCACTTTGCCGTCGCCGAAATTGTAGATGGAGAACATCGGGGTGCGGTGCAGCGTGAATGTCAGGACAGAGGCGTCGGGAGTGTCCTCTTCCTGCACGTGGTCATAGAGGTTATCGATTCCTTCAGGCAGGGAGTCAATGGGCATTCCGATCTTGATCTGTCCGAGTCCTTCGGCTGTAAGAGTCGGCAGCGGAATGGCGTCGATTGAATCAAGGTCGGCCACGGCCTCGCTGACTATGGCGGAATCGGAGTCCGATCCTTTGTAGGCTTTGTTGCCGGAGCACGAGGCTACCAGCGGAATTAACAGGATGAGAGTGAGAATGGTCTTTTTCATATCGGTTGTTTTTTTTAGCTTAGATAGCTATTATAGCTAAGATAGCTAAGATATCATGATTATTTCCTTGCTTGCGAGGAGGATTTCATGTTCTCCACGTATCTCGGGTCGCCCACCACCCAGAGGATGTCGCCGGCCTGGAGCACTGCGTCGGGGCGGGGCTGGAAGTAGGTGTCGCCGCGTTTGATTTTCACCAGCATTGAATAGTAATCGTGCAGAAGGTCGGTCTTCGAGAGCGGCATCCCTATGATAGGACTGTCCGCGGCGAGCTGGATGGAGTTGAGTTCCACAGGTTGTTGCGTCACGTTGAGTTTCATGCCGGCTTTTGTGGCGTTGTCGAGGTCTTGGTTTAGGCGTCTCAGCTGTTCGTCGTTGCCGATTATTCCCAAAGTGTCGCCGGGGAATATTCGTGCGTCGGGGCTCGGCAACGGCATGTAGTCGTCGCCGCGTTGGATCGAGGACACCGACACGCCGTAGTCGGAGCGCAACCCGGAGTCCCTGAGCTTATCGCCCACAAACGGACAGCTGTTGTTGATTTCGATGAACGCCTGGTGCATGTCGTCCACAAGATTGTTTCCGACGCCCATGCGCATGTTCTCGCGCATGTTCAGGTTGGATATGAATTTATTCTCGATCGTGTGATATTGCTTCACAAGCTTGGTCGAGGCGAATATCAGGATACAGATGAAGCATGCCACCCCTACGAGCCATCCTATAAGAGAGGAGTAGGCCACGCTCATGAAGTAAACGATGAAGAAGAGCGCCACCAGATAGCGCATTATCTTCATGGCGAATAGTGGCACGTCGTAGAACGCCGCCGTCCGGTGCAGTTTCAGCTTGTCGTTGGGACTTGTGGAACTGAGGCACAGCGCCATAAGGAACGGCAGCATTGCTATTACTGTGAGCACCGTGGCGATCAGATGTCCCCATGAGGGGAGAATCCTTTCGGCGAATGGAAACAGGAACATGCGCGCCACGAGAATCTCGGCCAGAAGGATCACGGAATAGAGCAGTATGCGCCAGATATAACGGCCGAGCACGGCTTTCCACAGCCTGCGTGTCTCGTTAGTGTCGAAAGTCTGTCCGGAGTACCTGTCGATCAGAAAGCGCATGGAGCCCGGAAGATGGTTCTCTACGAAAGTGGCGGCGCCGTCCGACATCTTTATAAAATAAGGAGTGGTGAAGATTGTCAGCACCGAAACTGCCACGATGATAGGATAGAGCGTGGCGTCGAGCACTCCCAGGCTCATGCCGAGCGATGCTATGATGAACGAGAATTCACCGATCTGCGTGAGAGTGAACCCCGATTCTATGGCCACACGCAGCGACTGTCCGGTCACCAGCATCCCCAGCGTGCCGAACACTATCATTCCCGCTATCACCACCGCGGCCAAGAGAAGGATCTGCCACCAGTATGTCACAAGGACGTGCGGATCCACCATCATGCCCACTGATATGAAGAAAACCGATCCGAAAAGATTCTTTACCGGGCCTATCACCTTGTCTATCCGTTCAGCCGCCACTGTGCCCGCCAGTATGGAGCCCATCACGAAGGCCCCGAGCTCAAGGCTGAACCCGCATACCACGGAGAACACCGCCATCGAGAAGCACAAAGCCATCGACACTATCAGAAGCGTCTCGTCGTTGAGATATGACCGCGCCTTGACGAAGAACGTCGGGAAGATGTAAACTCCCACCACGAACCAGATGATCAGGAAGAAGATCAGTTTGCCGATGCTCATCAGCAGCTCCATGCCCTGGATGTCGCCCATGGCCATCGACGACAGAAGCACCAGCATCAGCACCGCGAACAGGTCCTCGATGATCAGCACCGCCAATACCAGTTGGGCGAATTTACGTTGCTGAAGGCCCAGGTCCGAGAGCGCTTTCATGATTATGGTGGTCGACGACATGGATATCATGCCGCCCAGGAAGATGCGGTTGATGGAATTAAGATGCAGGATGTATCCCACGCCGTATCCCGCGAAGGTCATGCCCACTATGATTATCAGCGCGGTTATCACCGAGGAGGAGCCCGATTTCATCAGCTTGCGGAAAGAGAATTCCAGACCGATGCTGAACATCAGCGCCACGATGCCGAGGTCGGCCCAGAAAGTGATGTTGTCCAGGTTGGTGATCGAAGGGAGATACTCGAACTTGGGCGACGCCAGGAATCCGGCGATTATATATCCCAGCACCACCGGCTGCTTCAGTTTCTTGAACAGCAGGGTCACCACGGCGCCCAGCAGGAGAATCCACGCCAGGTCGCCGATGAGGCCGTTGGTATGTGATTCGTGGCTGTTCTGGGGCTCGTCGGGCACTATGGTCTGTTCGAGAGTCCGGATGTCCTGCGACACGGTGTTCTCGGGCACTCCTTCGTAAGCCGTTGCTATGGGCAATGATGTCATGGCTCGTACTTTTGGATGATGTAGAGATTATAATATGATAGAAGCAGAGTCGTCAGGGGAAGGGCGATTATGAGGCCCATGAAACCGAGGAGAGCGCCCCATATCGACAATGAAAGAAGGATGATCGCGGGATTGAGTCCCATGGCTTTGCCCATGATTTTAGGAGTCAGGAACAGGTCCTGGATGCATTGCACAATCACGTATACGGCCATCGATTCCCAGAATATTATCCAGAAATTTCCTCCGGTGGTCATGGTCCATATCAGGCACAATATGGCGGTGATCGGCAACGATATGAGCTGAAGGTAGGGCACAAGGTTGAGCACGCCTATGAAAAGACCGAGCACCACGCCCATGGGAAGACCGATGATAAGGAAGCCGATGGAGAAAAGGATTCCCACGAGCATTGCGATTGCGAACTGCCCACGGAAATAACGGTTCATCGTATTCTTGATGTCGCTCGCGATGCGGTGTGCGCGCTTGCGCTGTGAGAAGGGTATGAGCTGCTGGAAGCTGAGCATCAGGCGCTCGTAGTCGAGCATAATGAATATCACGTACAGTATGACTATCAGCCACGAGACGGCGCCGGCTATGAACGCCACGGAGCTTGTAAGGAACGACCATGACGAGGACAGAGTGGTCTTGATGATGGATTTCCACTCGTCGCGCGACAGCAGACGCGACAGTTGGTCGAAGTCGATGTTCTCCCGGAGGATGCGGTGCCACGACTCCGACAGGTAGGGAATGTTCATTTGCTTGGTGGCGAAGTTTTTGATGGTGTCCGCCATCTCCGCGCATTCCTCCACAAGATAGGGCACGAATATCATCGTCAGCCCTCCGAACACCACCGTGGCCTCAAGCAGCGTGAGAATCACCGGCAGAAAACGGCGCCGCACATGCATCCACCGCATGTTCCATTTCACCACAGGCTCGAGCATATAGCTTATCAGACAGGCCACTACGAACGGAAGCAATACCCCTTTGAGGTAGTCCAGCAGCCAAAGGACTGCCAGCGTCACCGCCACCGTGAAGAAAATACGCACGGTCCTGTCGAAGGTGAACGGCCGGCGTTCGTAGGTGTTTTTCTCTTCCATTTCGTCCATCTTTGCCTATAACAACTGAATAATTAACGTTGTAATTTTGTGTAAAGTTACTAATTTTTTTGATAAAAACTCAACTGTTATTAATTTTGCACTCAAATGAAACACTCGAACCGTCATATTGGAAATATAATTGTCCTGTTGTTGCTGTTCACAGCGTCCCTGCTGCGGGCGCAGGATCCGGTAGGTGAATTTTTGAAAACCAAAGGAGTAGATGCCGGGGCCACGTCGATCTACGTGCTTGATCTGCAAAGCGGGGAAGTCCTTGGCCAGCACAATGCCTCGCGGCCTGTTGTGCCGGCGTCGGTGATGAAGTGCGTCACGACGGCGTCGTTGCTCGAGACGGTGGGGGAGAACTGGGAATACGAGACGCACGTTTTCGGAACGGGGCCGGTGCGCGACGGCGTTCTTGAGGGGAATATTCTTGTGGAAGGCTCGGCGGATCCCTCGTTGAATTCCCGCAACGATAAGGAGGGCGCCGATTTCATACGGGAAATAATACATGTCCTCCGCGAGGAAAACGTAGATACTGTTCGCGGCCGGATTATAGTTGACGAGTCGCGCTTTGCCGGCGCGGCGGTCAATCCGACTTGGCAGACGGGCGACCTTGCGCATGCCTACGGCACCGGGACGCATGGATTCAATTTCGAGGACAACGCTTCGGGCGGTTCGTCGGTGCGCGATCCCGCGGGAGTGTTCATGACAAAGCTGAAAGGGGCCATGGCGCGCAACAACATCGTGTTGCAGGAGTGCGACGGACTGTCGGATAAACGTCAGAAACTCCTTGTCACCCATCGGTCGGCGCCGGTTCAGGACATTATGCGCAGTTGCATGATGCGAAGCGACAATCAGTATGCCGAGGCTATGCTCCGTACTTTTTCAAGCCGGCAGGGGCATGACGGCTCCGTGGCCCGAGGGGCTTCGTCGGAAATGGATTTCTGGAAACGGCGTCGGTTGCCCATGGAAGGAGTGAGGATCGTGGACGGATCCGGCCTGTCGCGCGACAATCGCCTCACAGCCCGGTTCCTTGCGCAGATATTGGCGAAGATGGCGTCGAATCCTTATTACGCCAGTTTTTTCCCTTTGGCAGGCCAGGAGGGAACCCTCAGAAAGTTCGCCGTCGGTACCAGACTGGAGGGTTACGCGGCGATGAAGACAGGGTCGATGAACGGCATTCAGTCCTACGCCGGTTATCTTTTGAATGACGATTATGAGCCCACGCACGTTATAGTAATAATGATGAACAATCTTCGTGACCGCGCCGGAGCCCGGACGGCTTTTGCCGCCATGCTTGAGAAGATGCTGTTCCCTCAGGAGACAGAGATACCAATAACTGATGAAAATGAAAATGAATAATCTGAAAGATAAAGTCTACGAGCTGGAGGGACTTTTGGAGCTTCAGGCCCTTCGTCCCGACAAGAAGGATGATCTCCGTCATCTTATCGACGGCCGTATCAAGGAAATCAACGCCATATGGGCTGAATTGTCACGCCCCGGGAAAAAAGAGGACGATGTTCCGGCCGTCTCGGCGGTGGCCGAAACGGAGAACATTATGGAAATTAAGTCAGGGCCGGAGAATGTTGTTGAGACCGAGTCCGAGCCGGAGGCTTCGATCTACAGTGTTCCAGTTGACGATGTGGATGTATCCGTCACCATGGACAGTCCGCGTGTGCCGCGGCCCGAGGTCTCCGCAGTCTCCGGGGACGCTCCTCGTGCCGTGCCGGCATTGTGTCTTAACGACAGGTTTCAGTTCACGCGCGTGATAGCAGGCGGCGACCGGGCGGCTTTTGACAAAATATTGAAAAAAGTCTCCGAATTGCCTGACTATGACGCGGCGCGCGATTATGTGCTCGGCGAATGCCACGCCGACCCCGACGATCCCGAGGTCATGGACTTCCTGGAGATCCTTCAGCAATATTACGAATAATTCCGGATGGGCAAGCTGTATATAGTGCCGACGCCGATCGGCAATCTGGAGGATATGACTTTCCGCGCCGTTCGTGTGTTGAAAGAGGCGGACGTGATTCTTGCCGAGGACACGCGGACCAGTTCCGTGCTGTTGAGGCATTACGACATACATACACCCTTGCGCGCGCATCATAAGAACAACGAGCACAAGACCGTGGAGGGAATAGTCCGCGAGCTCGAGGGTGGCGCTGTGATGGCTCTTGTGTCGGACGCCGGAACTCCGGGCATTTCCGATCCGGGGT
>USIY01000139.1 GCA_900554845.1 uncultured Bacteroidales bacterium
ACACATCATCGATCACGGACTGCATGCCGCGCTCCTTCAGTAGTTCCACGGCGGCTCGGAATGCGATGAATTCATGCATGCGGCTCATGTCGATTCCGTAGCAATCGGGGAAACGCACTTGCGGGGAGGAGGAAACTACGACAATCTTTTTGGGGTTGAGTCTGTCCAGAATGCGGATGATCGATTCCCGGAGGGTAGTGCCGCGCACAATGCTGTCGTCGATCACTACAAGATTGTCGTCGGAATTTACGGAACCGTAAGTCACATCATAGACGTGTGCCGCGAGATCGTTGCGCGTTGCGCCTTCAGCGATGAAAGTGCGTAGCTTTATATCCTTTATCGCCACTTTTTCCTTGCGTACGCGCCGGCGCAGCACTTTGTCGATGTTCTCGTCAGTGAGCTGTCCAGTGGACGACAGATGGTGAATTTCATCTATTTTCGAGCGTATGAGGTGATTTTCCAATCCTTCCACGAGGCCGTAGAAAGCCACTTCCGCCGTATTTGGAATGAAGGACACTACAGTGTGGTCAATGTCGTCGTCGATGGCCTTGAGTACACGTGGCACAAGATTTATGCCCAGGTTCTTGCGTTCCACATATATGTCCTTGTCGGAGCCTCGGGAGAAGTAAATGCGTTCGAACGAACATTTTTGGTTTTTGCCTTCCGGAAGGATTTGCTCTACACGCCAGGAACCGTCGCGGTCTACGATTATGGCTGAGCCCGGAGCAAGTTCGCGCACGTCTTCCACGGAAGTGTCGAAGGCGGTTTGGATAACCGGTCGTTCGGAAGTGACCACTACAACTTCATCGTCGGCGTAATAGAATGCCGGACGAATTCCGTTGGGGTCGCGCATTGCGAACATATCGCCGTTACCCACAATGCCGCATATCACATACCCACCGTCCCAGGTGGGAGAGCAGCGGTGGAGCATATTGCTTACGTTCAGATCGCGGGCAATGGCATGCGACAACGGCAGTCCGCGCAGGCCTGCGCCATGATGCACCGAGAACAGACGTTCGTTTTCACGATCCAAGGCGTGTCCTAATTGTTCCAGAAGCAGGAAAGTGTCCGCCAACAGGCGGGGATGCTGGCCTGTGGCCGTGATGCTGTTGAAAATTTCATCGACATTCGTCATGTTGAAGTTGCCGCAAAGGAGCATGTTGCGCGAGCTCCAGTTGTTGCGGCGCAGGAATGGATGTACGTATGAAATTCCCGAACGTCCGGTGGTGGAGTAGCGCAGATGCCCCATGTACACTTCCCCTATAAAAGGAAGTCCGGAGTCACTGCTGTCATGACTCCGGGCTTCTTCGATGGTGCGCCCTATGTTGGCGAACACCTCGCGTATGGCATCATTTCCCTGCGCACGCTCGCGGAAGATATACTCGCTGCCGGGTTGGACGTCCATCCGGACGCAGCCGACGCCGGCTCCCTCTTGTCCGCGATTATGCTCCTTTTCCATCAGGAGATAAAGTTTGTTGAGTCCGTAAAATTCCGACCCATACTTCTTTTTATAATAGGACAGAGGCTTCAGAAGGCGAATCATTGCGATTCCACATTCATGCTTTATCAGTTCCATTTTGTATTTGTTCAAAAACAAAATGCAAAATTAATTTCTCAGACTGAAAAATGCAAAAAAACTGAATGACGGAAATGTTAAAAATGCGGATATGTCTATTCCGATATATTCGGATCAGCGGTCGCGGGATATTATGTAATCAAATATTGCCCGGAAAGCCTCTTTGGAATCGGAATCGGGCATAGGAGCGATGATTTCCTCGGCCTCCCGCTGCATGTTCCTCATCACAGCGTAAGCCGCGTCGATGCCGCCGTTATCTTTTGCGAACTCCACAAGTAGATCTATCTGCTCTTTCTCAAGGTTGTCCCGGCGTATCAGTGATTTCATTTCCTCCGACAGAACGGCCGGCGCTTTCTGCAGGGCCAGAAGCAACGGCAACGTGACTTTGCCTTCGCGCAGATCATTGCCTGTGGGCTTGCCTATCTGTGGGTTGGGGTAATAATCAAAAATGTCGTCCTTGATCTGGAAGCAAAGACCCAACAGTTCGGCGTAGCGTTCCATCGGCGCCCTATATTCCATCGGCGCGCCTCCGACTTCCATACCCATCCGGACGCAATTCATGAAGAGCGAGGCGGTTTTCTGCCGGATTACAGTGAAATACTTCTCGGTGTCGAAGCAGTGGTCGCGCACGGTCGTGATCTGGTCGATTTCACCGAGCGACAGCACTGTCCCCAATTCCGACAACGCCGAGACAACGTTGATGTTACCCGAACGTATCCCTACGGCAAGTGCGTTGGATACAAAATAGTCTCCCACAAGCACCGCCACATGATTGCCCATGGTGGCGTTTACCGTGGGGCGTCCGCGCCGCAAGGATGTCTCGTCGACAATGTCGTCGTGAATCAGCGAGGCATTATGGAGTATCTCCAACGCGGCGCCCGCGCACAGGACTTTGTCGCTGACATCGCCGAACATTTTTGCGCCCAGAATCACAAGCATGGGACGTATCTGTTTCCCTTTGACCTCAAGATAATGCATAACTATGCTGTCCATTATCTCGTTGTGGGTGTGCAGACTGTCGACGATGAGGTCGTTCATCGCCTTCAATTCCGGGGCCAGTCGCCGCTGGATGTTTTTCATTTGCTCCATTGCGACCACAAAATTAGCAAAAAATCATAAAACACACAATACATATCAATAAGAGTACATCGCCTCTATCTGCGCGGCGTAATTGCGGGCCACTATAGGACGGCGCACTTTCATGGTGTTGGTGACTTCTCCGTTCATTATCGAGAAATGGTGCGGCAGGAGGGTGATTCTCTTTATTTTCTCGTATTCGGCGATATCTTTCTGATAATTCTGTACCTGGCTCATGATAAACTCCACCACCTTTGGATTCTTCACCAATTGTTCGGTGTCTTCTCCGTCAAGGCCTTTTTCGGCGGCCCATTTTCTCAGCTGCGACAGATTCGGCACCACCAGGGCGGTGACAAACTTACGCTGATCGCCGATTACGGCCACCTCGTCTATGTATTTGTTCTCGGCCAGTCGGGATTCCATCATCTGCGGGGCTATGTACTTTCCGTTGGAAGTCTTGAAAAGGTCCTTTACGCGTTCCGTAAGTACAAGCGCTCCACTGGCGGTGAAGTGGCCGGCGTCACCGGTCCGGAAATATCCGTCCTCGGTGAAGGCGGCCGCGTTGGCCTCCGGATTTTCGTAATAGCCGGGCGTCACTGTTCCTCCTTTTACCAATATCTCTCCGTTCGTGTCTATCCGGACCTTTATACCGGGCAATGGAATTCCCACGGTGCCGATTTCCCACCCCACGTCAGGAAAACAGGAAACGGTGGCTGTGGTCTCGCTCAGACCGTACCCGATAATGACGTTGATTCCCACCGAGCGCATGAACTCGCAGATGGTGTCGGAGAGGGGGGCGCCTGCCGTAGGGTAGAAGTTGGGATTGGGGATGCCGATGGCATCCTTGAGTTTCTGGAAGACTCTCCGGTTCCAGAACTGATATTCTTTCTCCACAAGCCACGGGGCCTGTTTGCCTACACGTACATACTTTATGTTCCGTTTTTTCCCTATTGCAATAGCGCGGTTCACCATCCAGCGTTGCGTGCGGCTCATGCCGGCGATCTTTTCCTTGACTCCGGCGTAGACTTTCTCCCAGAACCGCGGCACACAGCACATCACGCTCGGATGTACGTCGTGGATGGTGTCCTGAATCAGACGGGGATCATAATTCACGGCGATAGGCACACCCTTGCTCAAGAGGAAAAAGCACCATGCCTTCTCCAGAATATGGCTCATGGGGAGGAAAGCCATGGAAAGGTCGCGGTCCGACAGCCCTTTGAGCAGTTTCATGTGCTTGTCGATGCATTCGTCGTAATTGTGGTGGGTGATCACCACCCCTTTGGGCTCGCCGGTGGTGCCGGAGGTATAAATCAGGGTGGCCATGTCTTCCGGGAGTCCACGTTCCATTCGCGCGGAGACTTCGGCGACCACGTCATTGTCGGCCTGCATGCCGATGCGGATGAAGTCGTCCCAGAATATGGAGACTGTGTCGTCCTCGCGGAGCGTCAGGCCGTCGTTCTTGAAGATCACGATCTTCATGATCTGCCCGGGATGGGCTTTCCAGTATTCATAAGCCATGGGGTACTGGTGCTTGTCGCCGACAAACAGCACGCGGGCCTTTCCGTTGGACACTATGAAATCATACTGGGATTGGACCGACGAGGAATATATGGGTATGACGGCGATTCTGTTCCGGAACGCCCCGAATTCAGTGATGAGGATCTGGGGCGTGTTGGGCGAGCATACCGCGACGGTGTCTTTCTCCAGAAGTCCCATGGCGGCCAATGCCTTGCCGGCCACTTCCACCTGGACCGCGAATTCCGCCCATGATGTCGACAGCCATTCGCCGTCTTTCCGCCAGCAAAAGCGATACGCCTCGCGCTCGCCGTATTTTTCCGCCTGACGGCTTATGATTTCTACTAATCTATTGGCCATATGCAACTGTTCAAAATTAATTTAATTGAAGTAACTGTGGAATTAGTTTTGAGCAGTTACTTGAGTCTGAATGATAAGGATACAGTGGAACCATCTCATTATAATATACAAACAACGGGAAGAGAGGTTTGGTTACCGCGTTATGCCGCGGTCGAGCATTTTGTGCTTTACCATCATTCTGACGGGAGTGGGAGTGACGCCCACCGCCACAATAGCCAGCCTGTTCAGAAAGCCGTTGATATATTGTTTGCGGCCGCGGAGCATACGGTCCACGGCCTTTCGTACGAATTTTTCCGGCGTCTGCACCGCATGGATGTCGACGGCGAGTTTCATCAGATTTTTCGGAAGTCCGAACAAGTCGGTCGCTATTCCGCCGGGACAAGCCACGGTTACTGATACCTTCCGGTCGCGCATTTCATAGTGCAGCGCGCGTGAAAACACACGGATATACGCCTTTGTGGCGGAGTACATGGCGATGCCGGGCATGGGCATCCAGCATGACATTGACGACATATTCAGGATGCGGCCGCCGCCACGGGCCGCGAAACGTTCGGCGAAAGTCCTGCTAAGCATCGTTACGGCCCGGCAATGCAGGTCCAGAAAGCAGTTAAGTTTCCTTTCGGAAGTCTTGCCGACGGTCTCGAAACTGAAAATGCCGGCGTTGTTCACCAGCATGTCCAGGTCAAGTCCCTGACTGTCTATGAAAGATATGATCTTCCTGTCGGCGTCGGGGTCGGTGAGATCGCAGAAAAAAGGAACGGCTTTCACTCCGAATTCTCCGGACACCTCCGAGGCGGTTCGCTGAATAATGCCGTCCTGATTGGACACCATCACCAGATCGGCGCCGCGACGGGCGAATTCTCGGCAGAAGCACAATCCGATGCCGCTGCTCGCCCCCGTCACAAGTACAGTATGTCCTTTAAGATTATTTTTGTCCATCTCGTTCCTTGATTTCCTCGATTTCGCGGAGAATCTTCTTGGGAAGTCCGGCGCAGTGCTGATGACAGGCCATCTCTCGGCTGTACATGCGGGCAATGCAGTAGTTCACATGTTCGCAGGCGCTGTGGTGGTTGCCTTCCGAATCGCGCATTTTGTTCACGAATTCTGGATCGTTGAGCAAAGCGCGACCCATCTGCACGAAATCGAACCCTTCCTGATCCAGTACTCTTTCGGCGCCGTCTCTGTCCACCACTCCGCCGACGTAAATCAGAGGCAGGGCAAGTTCCTTGCGGAATAGCCGCGCGTCGTCCAGAAAATAAAGTTCCTTGAACGGGACAGTGGGAATCATGTACTTGCCTACCATACGCACGCCGTATTTCAGCCACAGCTGCTTCATGTAATGCGTCATTGTGTAAATGGGCATTTCTCCGCGCATCACGTACATCGGAGCCTTGCTTACGAAGCCGCCGCTCAGCACCATTCCGTGTACACCGGCGCGTTCTATCTCTTTGGCGACTGTGAGACAGTCGTCGATTTCGAGACCACCCTTGAAACCGTCGCGCATATTGGTCTTGACAACGACTCCCATGTCGGAACCGGCATGTTTCATCACCTCTTCAAGACACATGTTCATAAAACGCATACGGTTTTGCAACGAACCTCCGAAACCGTCTCGGCGGCGGTTGGTGTATGGGGAAAGGAATTGCGATATCAGGTATCCGTGTCCGGCGTGGACTTCCACACAGTCGAATCC
>USIY01000140.1 GCA_900554845.1 uncultured Bacteroidales bacterium
ATCATCGTACCTACCTTGTAAGGAATGCTGCTTCCGCGCTCCTCAAACACTTTGGCGGCGGTCACATTGATTACATCGGCCTGATGCTGTATTTCCTTGAGAGTACCAACCAGCGGCACCATGATTTCAGGATAGACCTTGATGCCCTGCTCCTTGCATATCAGAGCGGCTTCGATGATGGCGCGTGCCTGCATCTCGGTGATTTCCGGATATGTAATGCCCAAACGGCAACCGCGGTGTCCCAGCATGGGGTTGAACTCGCTCAGCTCGTCCACCTTAGCCTTTACCTCCTGCAGAGTCAGGCCCATCTCGTCGGCCAGCTCCTTCTGAGTCGCTGTCTGATGAGGGACGAACTCATGCAACGGGGGATCGAGCAGACGGATGGTCACGCCATAGCCGTCCATAGCCTTGAATATACCCTCAAAGTCCATGCGCTGGATGGGCAGCAGTTTGGCCAAAGCCACGCGGCGTCCTTCCTCGTCGCTGCTCAGAATCATCTCGCGTACGGCCTTGATACGGTCACCCTCGAAGAACATGTGCTCCGTACGGCACAGACCGATACCTTTGGCACCGAAGCGACGTCCGGTCTCGGCGTCACGCGGAGTGTCGGCGTTGCAACGTACATAAGTCTTGGTGAACTTGGCAGCCAGATTCATGATGGCGGCGAAATCCCCGTCGAGCTCAGGCTCTACAGTGGGAACCTGTCCTTCATAAACGTCACCGGTTGATCCGTTCAACGAAATCCAGTCGCCCTCCTTGAAGGTCTTGCCGTCCATTACGACGGTCTTCTCCTTATAGTCCACCTGAATTTCTCCGGCGCCGGACACGCAGCACTTGCCCATACCGCGGGCAACGACAGCCGCATGGCTGGTCATGCCGCCGCGCATTGTCAGGATACCCTGAGCCACGGCCATACCGCGAAGGTCCTCGGGACTCGTCTCGATACGAACCAGAACTACTTTCTTCTTCTTCTCGGCCCAAGCCTCGGCGTCCTCAGCCTGGAAAACGATCTGGCCTGCAGCGGCTCCGGGAGATGCGGGCAGACCCTTGGCAACGACTTTGGCACGCTTCAGAGCGTCCTTGTCGAATACCGGGTGCAGCAGCTCATCCAGTTTCTGCGGCTCCATGCGGAGAAGAGCCGTCTTCTCGTCGATCATGCCGTCGCGCAACAGATCCATGGCGATCTTCACCATGGCGGCGCCGGTGCGCTTGCCGTTACGGGTCTGGAGCATCCAGAGCTTTCCGTCCTGAATAGTGAACTCCATATCCTGCATGTCACGGTAGTGATCCTCAAGCTTGTGGGCGATGTTGATCAGCTCCTCGGCGCATATAGGCATAGATTCCTGCAACGAAGGATACTTGGAGGCACGAACCTCCTCGGAGATACCCTGCAGAGCGGCCCAACGACGCGATCCCTCGATGGTGATCTGCTGAGGTGTGCGGACACCTGCAACGACATCCTCGCCCTGGGCGTTGATCAGATACTCACCGTTGAAAATATTCTCACCGGTGGCGGCGTCACGGCTGAAAGCCACACCCGTCGCCGAGTTGTTGCCCATGTTGCCGTAAACCATCGCCTGTACGTTGACGGCCGTACCCCACTCCTCGGGAATCTGGTTCATGCGGCGGTACAGAATGGCACGCTCGTTCATCCAGCTGTCGAATACGGCGCAGATACCGCCCCACAGCTGCTCCCATGCGGATTCGGGGAAATCCTTGCCGGTATAATCCTTGACAGCGGACTTAAACAACACTACCAGACGCTTCAAGTCGTCAACATCCAGTTCATTGTCGAATTTAACGCCTTTTTCCTCCTTGACCTTGTCCATGATGGCCTCGAAAGGATCTATATCTGTCTTGCTCTTCGGCTTCATGCCCAGTACCACATCACCGTACATCTGGACGAAACGGCGGTAGCTGTCCCACGCGAAACGGGGATTGCCGCTCTTTTCGGCCATGTTGGCGACTGTGGCGTCGTTCATACCAAGGTTGAGGACAGTGTCCATCATACCGGGCATGGAGGCACGGGCGCCGGAACGAACGGATACCAACAGCGCGTTGGAAGGATCGTCGAACTTCTTGCCCGTCAGTTTCTCGACATGGGCAATAGCCTTTACTACATCATCCTTGATATCGGCCACAACCGCGTCACGACCCATTTGAGTGTACTCGGTGCAGACTTCCGTGGTAATGGTGAAACCGGGAGGCACAGGCATACCCAGCAGATTCATCTCCGCCAGATTGGCACCCTTGCCGCCAAGAAGGTTTCTCATGTCCGCTGTTCCCTCGGCTTTGCCGTCGCCGAACAAATAAATTTTCTTAGACATAAAAATTGTGTATATATTATGTTTATTATATCGATATCTCTGTCCTAATAAAAAAATGATCTGATCTAATGATCCGGTATCAGATTCGGTATATATACATATTAAACTACTCTCTTTACGTAAAAACGATTTAAAGATAAGTTCCGAATGCAAATTTAATAATTTATGCGTTAAATTTAGTAATTTTGCAGTAAAAATTTCCCCAAACGGCAAATTTTGACGTTTTTTGGCGATTTTACAAAGGAATAAATGGCAAGGAAAAAGAAAGAATTACCATTGTTGCCGGATGTGAAGATTACCGGCATCGCCGCCGAAGGCAAGGCTTTGGCTCGAATAAAATGGCGTCCCGAGGATGAAACGAACATAGTTTTGTTCGTTCCCTATGCCGCTGTCGGAGATGTGGCCGATATACAAGTTGACCGGAAGAAGCACAGTTTCGCGGAAGGGCATATAGTAAAAATGAAACAACCGTCGGAACACCGTGTAGAGCCACATTGCCGACATTTCGGTCTTTGCGGGGGATGCAAATGGCAGCATCTTCCCTACGACGAACAGCTGCGCTGGAAACAACAGCAGGTGATCGACGCCCTTACGCGCATTGGGAAAGTGGAGTTGCCGGAAATCTCCCCCATCCTTGGGTCACATGAGATATGGGGATACCGCAACAAGATGGAGTACACATTCAGCAACAAAAAGTGGCGCAGCTGGGAAGATATAAAGTCGGGGCGTGAATTCAACGACCGTCCCGATGCCTTGGGATTCCACATTCCCGGCGCGTTCGACAAAGTGCTTCATATAGACACGTGCCATCTTCAGGAAGACTTCGGAAACGAAATACGCAATTACATCTACGAACGCGCCGGACAACGAGGATGGGATTTCTACAACATCAGGGAAAATCACGGATTGTTGAGAACACTGATGATCCGTACCGCCAGTACAGGTCAGAAAATGGCTGTGATTACTTTCGGCGAGAACGATCCCGGACGAATCAAGGATGTGATGGACGACATTGCCGCAAAATTTTCCGACATAACCTCTCTTTTGTATGTGGTGAATCTCAAAGCCAACGATACAATCGGGGATCAGGAAGTGCACGTATGGAAAGGCCGCGATTACATAGAGGAAGAGATGGAAGGACTGAAGTTCCGGATCAATGCGAAATCTTTCTATCAGACAAATTCACGTCAGGCATATGAATTGTACAAGGTGGCAAGGAAATTCGCCGGTCTTGAGCCCGGGACTGCAGCTGGTGATAAAAAGCCGCTGGTCTATGATTTGTACACCGGTACTGGAACCATCGCCAATTTTGTGGCGCGGCAAGCATCCAAAGTTATAGGCATCGAATATGTCGAGGCCGCTGTGGCCGACGCACGCGTCAATTCGGAAGCCAACGGAATCGGCAACACTCTTTTTTATGCAGGGGACATGAAAGATCTGTTGACCGACGAGTTCATAATCCATCATGGCCGGCCGGACGTTATGATCATAGACCCTCCCCGCGCGGGGATGCATGAAGACGTTGTCAAAACCATCCTCAGGGCACTCCCGGAAGTTCTTGTTTATGTCAGCTGCAATCCGGCCACACAAGCCCGGGACCTTGCATTGCTTGACGCTGATTACAAAGTCACCGACGTACAGCCGGTGGATATGTTCCCACACACTCATCATGTGGAGAATGTGGTAAGACTGGCAAAACGTTAATATAAATTAATATACTTACTCTTTGATCAATGAATATATTGACCTATATAATGGCACAGAGTGACGCCATACCGGCGATCCCTGTTCCCGAAATTGCTGACAAATCGTTCTGGGACAGCATGAAAGGCCTCAGCTTGGAGGATTTCATTACAAAAATGGCCAACGGAGCCGTAAGCTTCGCCCTGAAGGTGGCCATTGCCATCGCCGTGTTCTATGCCGGCAAGTTTATCATCAGAAAATTATACCAGTGGATATTCAAGATGATGACGGCACGTAATGTGGACGCTTCCCTCACCACTTTCGTGCTGTCTCTTGTAAAGATGACCCTTTACTTCATTCTGATCATCTCGCTTATAGGTATCCTGGGACTGGAGACAAGCAGTTTCCTCGCTATTTTCGCATCGGCCGGTGTCGCCATGGGTATGGCGCTGAGCGGTACGTTACAGAACTTTGCCGGAGGAGTTTTGATTTTACTTCTCAAACCTTACAAAGTTGGCGATTTCATAGAGGCACAAGGTTACACGGGCACGGTAAAATCGATTCAACTGTTCCATACAGTAATCAATACAATCGACAACAAAGCCATAATCATCCCCAACGGACCTCTGTCGACGGGTTCCATCAACAATTACTCGCTTGAATCGTACCGCCGCGTCGACTGGACCATAAGTCTCTGCTACGGGACGGACTTGGAGAAAGCGAAAGAGGCGATCATGGACATCGTCCTGAGCGACGACCGCGTGGTGCGTCAATACGTGGAGGACGACAAGATGTACCATGAGGTTTTGAAATCCAAGGACGATCTCCGCATCGACATCCCGGTAAAGGTGGACCGCAAGCCCTTTGTCGGACTTAACGAAATGGCCGACAGCTCAATCAATTTTGTGGTGCGGGCATGGACGCACGCCAGCAATTACTGGCCGTTGTACTTCCAGCTGAACGAACGGTTCTACACAGAGCTTCCGCAGAAAGGCTTCTCGTTCCCGTTCCCCCAGCTGGACGTGCATATGGTCAAAGATTGATCGATTCCATAGCCTTCTCGAATGCCGCCGCCATCGATGCGGCGGCACGGCGCCCGTCCCCCATTGCCAGTATCACTGTCGCAGGTCCGCGCACTATGTCGCCACCCGCATATATTGCCGTGGCGGAGGATTTCAATGTCTCGGTGTCAACCTCTATCTGTCCCCCGCTCTTAACGATCATTCCGGGGATTGTGGCGGGAGGATTGGGAAGATAGCCCACACTGACCACTACTATATCCACCGGTACCTCTACAATATCTCCGGGTATTGGCCGGGGTTTGCGTCGGCCCGATTCGTCCGGATCCCCCAATTCCATACGCTGCAACAGCATCGCCCTCAACCTGCCGTTCTCGTCAGCCAGATATTCCACAGGATTGTGGAGAGTCATGAACTTCACCCCTTCTTCCACGGCATGCCTGATCTCCTCCTCGCGGGCCGGGATTTCATCCATGCTGCGGCGGTAAACGATCATGGCTTCCTCCGCGCCGTTGCGGACGGCAAAGCGTATGGCGTCGATCGCTGTGTTGCCCCCTCCGATCACGGCAACCCGCTTGCCGGAAGTCCTGATGGAATTCTTGCCGTACATCACCGGGCCGAGAAGATTAAGACGCATGAGATATTCATTGGCCGTCATCACTCCGGGAATGTTCTCTCCCTTGATACCCATGAAACGGGGGCGACCCGCCCCGGTGGCAAGATACACTCCTTTATAGCCAAGATTACGTAGATCCTCGAAACTCAGTGTGCTTCCTATGAAACAATCTTTCACGAACTCCACTCCGGCGTATCTGAGCTTGTCAATTTCTCGGTCCACTATCTTGTTGGGAAGACAGAACTCGGGGATTCCATATTTCAGTACACCTCCGAACTGGCTTAAAGCCTCGAACACCGTGACTTTATAACCACGGCGCGCCATATCTCCTGCAAAAGCCAGGCCCGAAGGACCAGAACCTACCACAGCGATTTTAATCGGATAGACAGGGCGGCTTTCCGGACTGGAGGTCATATCCGAATGAGGCAAAAAACGGTCGAACGTACGGTTAATATCCGCCGTGAAGCGCTCCAAAGCGCCGATGGACACCGCCGGCTTCCCCATCTTCAGGTACGTACAGCTTCCTTCACATTGCTTCTCCTGCGGACATACG